>VGVX01000088.1 GCA_016873845.1 Ignavibacteria bacterium | reverse complement strand
GTCCGGATTTTTATGAGCAGACACAATTACTATTTGTTGATGACGAAGAACGAATACGGATAAATGTATTTGATTGGAGTACTGAATTTAAGAACATTATGCAGGAGGGTGGATTTGATTGCGTGATCGGGAATCCGCCGTATGGATTTCACCAAATTCATGGTGAATCTTTGAAGCTTTACTTTAAAAAAAGATATTATTCTTCGGAAGGAAGTTTTGAACATTATTTTCTTTTTTATGAAGCGTCCCTGAATATGCTCAAAGAAAATGGAATACATGGATACATTGTCCCAGTTACTTGGCTTACGATTCCTTCGGCAAAATCTTTGCGAAAATTTATACTCGATAATTATGCGATAGAGAAAATATGCTGGTTACCAGAATTTGTTTTTAAGAATGCGAAGGTAAATACACTTATAACCATCATAACTAGGACTAGAAAACAAAATATTTTGGTAGATATTTACGATACACTTGGATTTAAGATAGATCCGATTCAATCTCATAATTTTATTAAAGATTCATTTATAAATCAGAATTATTATATAAGTATTTTTTCAAACACTGATGAAAGTTATCTAATTAATAAGGTTTGGAGCGTTTCAAAAAATTTGAAAGTATATGCTAGACCTTGTTCAGGATACAACCCTTATGAGGTTGGAAAGGGATTAGATTTAAATGGTAAACCACATACAAAAGAAACTATATTAATAAAACCATATCATTCGGAGAAAAAATTAAATAAGGATTGGAAAGCTGAGATTATAGGAAGGGATTTAGGTAGATATTTTGTAAATGTGACTGGGAGAAGATGGATTAAATATGGCCCTTGGCTCGCAGCTCCAAGGAACCCGAATAATTTTAAAGGGAAAAGAATTCTAGTTCAGGAAATTACAGGAGGTAAAGATAGAAGGATAATAGCAGCTTTTTATGAAGGTGAGCTTTACCATAGTAGAGATGTAATTCCCATTAAATTAGAAAATGAATTACCTCATCCTTATTATATTTTGGCGATTTTGAATTCGAGATTAATATCTTGGTTTCATTTAAAGTGGAATCCTAAAGCACAAAAAGGATTATTTCCCAAAGTGCTTGTTTCAGATTTGGAAAAAATTCCTATTCGTATGATTGAATCAAATAAGGAGCAAAGTTTACATGACAAAATTGTCATACTAGTCAAACAAATTATGGACTTTGTTGAAAAAGAATCGGTAGTAAACATACCATCAGAAAAAGAAGCACTTCAGCGACAAATTAAAGCTATTGACAATCAAATAGACAAACTTGTCTATGAGCTTTATGGTTTAACAGAGGGGGAGATAAAAATTGTTGAGGAGAGTGTTAAATGAAAGTGAGAACGTTAAAAGATTCCATCCCGACATGTCGGGATGGAATCTTTTCTTCTGCTGACGATTGAATCTTTTTCGAACAAGTTTTGCAGAAATCCTTTGGCTTTATATCAATCTCATCTATGTTCGAAGAGGAGTGCATCACACAGTTCCAATCGCGGCAATGACGCAGACCAAAAGTATGTCCGAGTTCGTGAAAGATTTCTTTTTCGAGTCTATCTAATAATATGTGATCGTCGGTTGGCAGACCATAAAACTCTTGGTGCAATCTGCAAGTGCTTACAACAGCTGCAGTTCCGCTTAGCTGCGCTTCACCGAAAACGAAAGTTAATACCGGGACGTAAAGATCGTGATCGGTTACCAAAAGAATTTTGTCAAACTTTTCGTTGTATGAATGGAGTATTTTTTCGAGGATTTTCGTGGAGTAATATTGGTTCCTCGCAGGGGAGAAAAAATCTATAGCATTGAAATCAGAATTTAATAATTCCCATTCATGAGGAAAAATTCTTCTTAAATTGTCAACTATGCGAGATAACGCAGATCGATTTGCAAAATTGAGTAGAACGACGGCTGCTTTTAGTTTCATTACTCTTTTCTGAGTTCATACTTTTTAATCTTATTATAAAGAGTAACTCGGTCTATCTCAAGCGCGGCTGCTGCTCTTGTTACATTCCAATCATGCTTGAACAAAACTTTTTTTATGTGAAGTCTTTCAAGTTCAGAAAGAGAATCGGACATTCCTTTTGTGTTTTCAATTTTGAACGGGAGATTGTCTGCTTGGATTTCGGAGAATGTACCAACCACCATTGCCCGTTCGATTGCGTTTTCGAGCTCTCGGACATTACCAGACCAATTGTAATTCAGCAGAATTTCCATTGCATCTTTAGAAATGTCCTTTATCGGTTTGTTCATTAAACGTGAGAACTTATTTATAAAAAACTTTGCAAGAACAGGAATATCCGAACGTCTTTCTCTTAACGGCGGAACATAAATAGCGAAAACGTTCAATCTGTAGTAAAGATCTTCTCTGAAATTTCCCTCTTCAACGAGCTTTTCAAGAGGTTCATTTGTTGCTGAGATCAATCTAAAATTTACTTTCACTAGCTCGTTTCCACCTACCCGGTGGAATTGCTTAGATTCGATAACACGCAAAAGTTCAACCTGCATTTTTGGCGAGAGACTTCCGACTTCGTCTAAGAAAAGAGTCCCGCCATCTGCCATTTCAATTTTGCCCTTTCTTTTGTATTGGGCCCCAGTGAAAGCACCTTTTTCGTGTCCGAACAGTTCGCTTTCTAAAAGACTTTCGGCGAATGCACCGCAATTGACAGGAATAATCGGATAGTATTTTCTAGTAGAATTTATATGAATGGCTCGAGCAATCAATTCTTTGCCCGTTCCGCTTTCTCCGCGTATCATAACGGTTGTATCCTGCGGTGCAACAATTTGAATCAGCTCAAAAACTTTTTTCATTTCAGGACTTTCGCCCACAAGGTCTTCTAGATGCAGCATTTCGTCGATTCGAGATTTAAGAGCTATGTTTTCGCGTTTTAAGTTTTTGTGTTTAATAGCTTTTTCTATTAAATGAGAAAGCTCATCCGGATCAATCGGTTTTGTGACATAATCGAAAGCTCCATTTTTCAATGCTTGAACTGCCGTGGGGACAGAAGCATAAGCGGTAATAATAATAACCACACATTCTGGATCGACAACTTTAACTTTTTCAAGAAGCTCCAATCCGCTCATCTTCGGCATTTTGATATCTACCAGCATAATATCCCATTTATCAGGCTGAAGCATTTCGAGAACGTTAAACGCGTCTTCAGATACGTCAACTTTATATCCATCCTCTTCAAACCAATGTTTAAGCGATTCACGTACGACTTGTTCATCGTCTACAATTAAAATTTTTATTTCGTTGTTCATTTTAACCTCGACTAAGCTGATTCGGTAATTTTTTCAATTGGAAGTATAATCTGCATTTTAGTTCCTTCGCCAACTCGACTATCGACGTTGATTTTTCCTCGATGCTGTTCAACAATTCCGTACACAACCGAAAGTCCCAAGCCGGTTCCTTTCCCGCTGCTTTTAGTTGTAAAAAACGGTTCGAAAATTTTATCAAGATTTTCTTGAGAGATTCCGCATCCGGTATCTGCGATCTCAATCGTGACTTTGGTTTTATCAGGGATTATATCAACGCTTAAATTTCCGCCATTCGGCATTGATTCTACTGCATTAATCAAAATTGCAATAATTGCTTGGTGAAGCTGATTTTTGTCGCAATCGATTACGTACGATTTGTATAAGAATTTTTTGATCAAATTGATGTTATTGATCTTAAAATGATGAGAAACCAGTAGTATGCTTCTCTCAATGATATTCACAAGGTCATTTTTTTCAATAACGTTCTCCGATACTTTTGAAAATAAAAGAAGATTCTTAACAATGTTGCCGCATCTTTCAGATTCCGATGAAATGATCTCCAGGAACGGAACAACCTTATCAATTTCAACGTCCTCTCGGCGATTCTTCAGTTTCTTAATTACAAGCTTGCTGTATGTCAGAATTCCTTCTAAGGGATTATTTATCTCATGTGCAACCGTTGCCGAAAGTTTTCCTAAAGAAGCGATTTTTTCAATTTGAACAATATGCTCATATATTTCTTTTAGCTGATTTGTTTTTTCCTGCACTTTAAGATTTAGTGTTTCGTTCCAGTCTTTGATCTCGTTGTAAGCTTTGTTCAAGTTTTTAGACATTTCATTGAAATCAAGTGCGAGCTCCCCAAGTTCGTCTTTAGTTTTAATATCAAGAGTGTAGTCGAGATTCCCATTGCTGATAGCTTTTGCCCCTTTTATTAATTCGTTCACTCGCGTGTGAACCATCATCCAAATAAAGATTCCGGAAAAAATCGCAGTAAGAAATGTAATGATAATTGAAGAGATGATTAAGCCTCTTCTATTGATAGCAATCTGTTCGTCAATTGTAGCGAGCGACATTTGTACATCAAGAATACCGAGGATTTCAACATTAGCTGGATGAATATGACAAGGAGCATCCGAACATTCGGCTTCGTTCCTAATTGGATTTATTAAGCCAAGGATTCTCGACCCGGTTTCACTTTTAAAAATTCGAATTCGTTCTTTGTCGGTAAGATCGGATCGCGGCTGGGTAAAAAAATGACATGGATTGCAAGAGACAGAATTTAGATCGGCAGTAGTGAACAATTCTGGCTGCCTAGTTGAGAAAATAATCTCGCCGCGTTTATTATAGATTCGAATTGCATCTACTCCGGGCTCATCGCCGATGGTTTTAATAATTTGATGCACATCCTCGCGTCTGTTCAACAACATTCCGTATCGAGTAGAACGCTTAATGATGTCTCCGTTTCGGATTGTGCTCATCATAGCGAGGTCCATGACTTGCGATTCCTGTCGATTTATAGAGTAATAAGTATCGATTGTAAAAACAATCAGAAGGACGATTATAAGACTTATAAATAATCGGAAAGCAAGTGTCCTGTGAAGTGTGAGCCGGCTCCGCATTGTAAAAACCTTCTTTCTTATTACAAAGTTACCCAGGTTTCTAACTAATAGCAACGTGAAGATTAGAGATAAAAAAATCGGATTCCAAAACCCCTGCACATATCCTCTCTACAATTGGAATCCGATGATATTTTATCTAAAAAATATTAGTGTTTAATTTTTTCCCAATCTTTTTTGTAATTGAATCCAGCAAAAGTCGGACTTTCAGAATTGTGACATTTCTTGCAAATCTTTTCTTCGCCCGAGCCAATTATTAAACCTTTTTTGATTCCATCTTCTTTCTTTTCTTTGCCGTGCGAAGATTTATAAGCCGAGCCTGGTCCGTGACAAGCTTCGCAAGTAACTCCATCTTCTTTTTTGTTTGAAGCAAGCTGCCGATCTTTTTCAAAGTAACCCGTTGCATGACATTTTAAACATTCATCCGCTTCTGTTGGAGGATTTTTCAACCCTTTCTTTTTAGCGAGTTCTTTTGACTTTTCATTTTCTAGAGTTTTATAAGCTTCTGCATGTTTTGTCTTTAGCCACTTATCGTAAATCATATTTCCTTTTTGGCCTTTATGGCATGCGGAACAAATTTTAACGCCAGTGAATTTGTTATCTTGTGCTAGCGAATTGACTGCGGTCCCAATTAAAATGCAAAATAGAATAATCAAAGATAACGGGAGTAGTTTTTTCATAATATTTTCCTTAACTATTTTTTATTGAAGATAAGTTTTAGTAATTGAACATATTTTTTATTGCTAAGATGATCGTTTAAGTCCATCAAGAGTTCTCCGCCATCGAACATAGTTACACCCAACGCCGGATTCGAGATGAGTTTTTTAGAGAAAGCTTTAATAGTCAATAAATCTTGAGCGAGAAGATCTTTGAATCGCATTCCATTAGAAAAATCTATCGAATTTATTTTATCTGCAACGGTAATCTTCAAGAGCCAAACGCTATAAATGTCATCATAGAAAAATTTATTTGGATTGAGGAGCAAATCGGAATTGAATTCGAGAATTTCGCAATTTACCGGAGATGGAATAGATACGATCCCCCATTTTCCAATCACCCAAATTATCGGCTCTCCTTTTGTGATTTGACTGCCGACAAAAGGAAATTGAAAAGTGCTGATTCGTTTTATTAAGCTTTGAGCCAAATGGTCGATTCCGACATAAAAGGCTGCTTCTTCGATCTTTTTAATCCATACGTGGTTATTTGAAATTAACAAGTCAGATGGGACAACTCTTTTTGTGTCGAATTTCTTAAGAAGAATATTTTCTTCCTGTGCGTCCTTCGCAATTTGGAATTTATGTAAACCGCTTTGATCATGAATTGCTTGATCAAATGGACAATTCTCGCAGTCAAAATCGCGGTCGCAGATTTTGTAATCAACAAAACCGGATTCCATGTATATGCATTTGATTGACTTTGAGTTGGTCATAAAATAAATCTATTCCGTCATAAAAAATTCTTGTACTAAAGAATCCCAATTGTCTGGCGACATAATTTTCGCAAATCCGGAAATCGGCAAGCCGCCATCCTGCATCACCAATCCGAACTCGTTTGCTTCGGACATTTTTTCTTGAAGCATATCAATAGTGTTTTCACCCCAAGCGAGAGCGACTTTACCTGTAAGCAGATTCTTAAATTCAGATTTTGGCTTTTCAGGTTGAATTTTCATGATCCATCCATTTGTGTATGGTTCGTCGTTGAGCAGCCCTGGATTCTTAATAACGTCGCTGTTTAATTCAACAACTTTACCGCTTATCGGAGAAAGTATATCGATATTTTTTTTGTCAACATAAAGTCTCCAACCCTTCTCCCCCTGCTCAACTTTTTCTCCAATGGCAGGCAGGTGAATTTTATCAGCAATGCCCAATAATCTTTGTGCGAAATCGTCGACTCCAACTTTTATCAAGTTGTTTTCAGCTGGCAGCGCCCATGTGTGTCCTTGATGATAGAAATAATTCTTTGGCATTTTAAACCACTGGCTTAACGCACCGCGAATTTGGTGGAAAATCTCAGCACGCTGAATCATCGGTTCGGGTTTGGTGAGCAAGCGCCAGAAAAATACCAGAACTATCAAATATCCAATTACAAGTAAGTATTCAATTCCTTTTGTTTCAAAAATATCTATGTAATAGAAGCTTTCCATTTTAACGACTCCGATTTTTGAGTTACTGATTCGAGTTCACCGATTTGATCCTGACGTTTTGCCCAATCAGGCATATCGCTGAGTATCGGCATACGATTAACGATCCATCTAAAGACCCAAATTTCTGCGCTGATTACTGCAAGAGTTACAACTATCTCTCCCCATGTCGGATAGTATCTTACTGCTTCATACCATTTGAAGGCAATTACAGAAACATTCAGCCGATTGAGTATTATTCCAATAAGTGTAAGAACGGCACCAAATTTTATAAGATTGATTTTTTTACTTTGATATCCTTCTATAAAAATAAAACATGGAATAGCAACAAAGACAATCATTTCAACTAAATACCATAATCCCCATCCTGAATTAAGATATGTCCAATGTTGCCCGTGTACAAAGACCAGCGCTTTCAAAAAAATGTAAACGAACATCGCGCCAGCGCAGATTTTTGCCAAACCGATAACAATATCATTATGTGATCTATGAATCTCCTCGCTTATTCTATGTTTAAAAACTTTATGGCTTATCGATCCTTCGAATATGACCATTGACAAACCGGCAAAAACACTTGATACTAAAAATAGTATGGGAATAAATTCAGTATACCACAGCGGATGTATTTTCGCTTTTGCCATCAGGTAGAGCGCACCAAGTCCTGATTGATGGAGCGTTGATAAAGTTATTCCAAAAATTACAGCGCCGAGAGTTAATCCTGCCAAAACTTTTCTTGTTTTTTTCCATCCTAGCCACTCAGCAGCAGCAGGAGAGAATTCAATAAACTCAGCGAGCATATAAAGTAAAAAGTGCCACGCAACAAGAAACAAAACTGAACTGACGCCAAATGAATTTCCTATGATTGGATTAATAACATTCCATGGTCTTCCAAGATCCAGAAGGAGTGCGCCAGCATAAAACACATAAGCTAAAAATCCATTTAATACAGTCACACGGATTATTGGATGATATTTTTCATCTCTCATTATGTAAACGATAAAAGTCAAAACGTAAGCACCGCCGGCAAAAGCAACTCCAGTAATAACATCAAAACCTATCCATAATCCCCAAGGATATTCCTGAGATAAGTTTGTTATTGTTCCTAATCCAAAAGCAAATCGTATCACAAGCAATACGGCACCGGTTAACATTATAATTCCAGTAATTATATTAAAAGGCGTGAACACTTTTCCTTTCGGTTTTAGTTCTGAAAAAAAGAATTTGAAAAATCTTTTTAATTCTGAAATCATAAACGACAAAGATTTTTTATTAGTGTCCATTTCCGCCCTCGCCTTCAGTAAATGTTTTTTCCCGTTTAGTTGAGTTGCTTAATGCAAGCAGAAATGCTGGGAAGAGAGTTAGGATAACCGGAACTCCATATAAGAATTCTTTAGTAAATTCCGGATATGCTTCTTCGCCAAGGTCAGTTCTGAACTTAAAATTCTCAAAAGACACAGAAGATAAGTAGAGAACTCCGGTTCCACCGACTTCATGTTCGCCGTAAATATGTTTTACATATGCGTCAGGTTCGGAATATATTCTGTTATTCGCCTCATGAATTAAGTCGCTTCTCTTTCCAAAAACTATTGCTTCATTCGGACAGTTCTCTGCGCAAGCAGGGATTTCTCCTTTTGCTAATCTTTCCCAACACATAACGCATTTTGAGATTTTTGGATTAGCACTAAAGTACTCAAACTTTGGAATATCAAACGGACATGAAATCATACAGAACCGGCAGCCCATGCATTTACTCCCATCCCATACAACGGGCCCTTCTTTTGTTTTATGCATTGCTCTGGTTAAGCAAGCAGCGGCACATGCAGGCTGGGCGCAGTGCATACATTGTTCTTTAACGTATATTTCGTTTTCATCGATAACAAACTTGTTTACAACAGTTAAAGAATTCTCAGAAGTTTTTCGGTGTGAGTTAAAAAGTTTGTCGCTGTCATCTGAAGGTTCCGGATATCCATTCGCTTCAGCGCAGGAATATTCGCATGATCGGCAGCCGAGGCATTTAGTTGTATCGATAAGAATTCCCATCATTTCAATTTTTTCTGATGCTTTGGCATTTCTCCCGATGAAACTAGCTCCTACGGCAGTACCGACTGTGGCTAAAAAATTTCTTCTATCCATTAAATTTCTCCATACAATAATTTTCTAACAAAAATTTTGGACAGTTTTTATTTCAAAAACTCTTTTTCAAATTTTTTGATTGTTTCTTGGTCAAAGAAATCAAGCACGCCTTCGCTGATATTTCCGCCATCGTAGAGTGTAACACCCACAAGTTCAGCTTTAGGCGAAAGAGAAGATAAAAAATCTTTGAAGCGGGAAAGTTCATTCTTCATCCACGAAATAACTTCATCGCCAATATGAAGCGAGAGCAGATTTTCTTTTAAATTGAGCGGCTCGACATTCACTATCCAGTCATCATCATAAGGCGATTCCTTAAATCTTGCTGCATCTTCAATCAGATCTTTATTGACTGATATTATTTTTCCATCAAGTGGAGAATAGATGTTTAGCGATTTGCCGTTCAAATCGATTTGGGCAATTACTTCACCTTTTTTTACAAGCTGACCCGTTCGGCAAACATTCACTATTTTAAAGAATCCGAGTGCTTTGTTTAAAAGATCATCAATACCAATTTTTGCATTTCCATTTGTTTCGATTTGCACCCAGTTGTGATTTTGGGAAAAATAAATTCCTTTTGGAGTAAGAATAGAATCTTTTGAAAATACAGCATAGCTATGAGATTTTGGAACAGCTATTGCTTCATCTCGTTTTTTTTCACGGACTTTTGTAATTATCAAACCAACAGTTATGGTGATAAGAAACATTAACGCGACTA
>VGVX01000087.1 GCA_016873845.1 Ignavibacteria bacterium | reverse complement strand
GCATTCGGTGCGCATCCGGATGATGTTGAACTCTCTATGGGGGGAACAATCATTTCACTCGTCGAACGCGGGCTGACAGTTGGAGTCGTTGATCTTTCGCAAGGTGAATTGGGGACAAGGGGAAGCAAAGAAAAAAGAATGAAAGAAGCTTCTAGCTCCGCGAAGGTTTTGGGGATTGATAAACGGATCTGTCTTAAATTGAAAGACGGAGATATTAACTCAAGTGAATTATCTATTAAAAAAGTTGTTGATACGATTCGAACTTATCAGCCGAAGATTATTTTTGCTCCATATTTTAAGGACAGGCACCCCGATCATGAAAGTGCTGCACTGCTGGTGAAGAAAGCTTCCTTCTTTTCAGGATTGAAAAATTACCAAACCGGGAAAAAAAATCTGCATCCTTACCGTCCAAAAAAGCTCTTTTATTACATGCAGAGCTACACTTTTGAGCCGACATTCATTTACGATATCTCAAATTATTTCGAAGAAAAGATGGAGGCAATCAATTCGTACTCGTCGCAGTTTTATAATCCCCAAAGCGACGAACCGGAGACTTTCATCAGCCGACCTGAATTTATGAGCTACTTAAAAGCTCGTGCGGAATTCTACGGCTTTCAAATAGGAAAATCCTACGGCGAACCCTTTTTCTGTGAAGAGAGGATAGAGTTTGATTTCGACAATTTTCTTACAGATAAATTCCAATAAGCAATCAATTTTTTTGAAAAATATTATTTAAACTTGATAGTCCTATTTCATTTCCCTAAACTTGCCAGCACTTATGAGCTTTTATCCCCAGCCGAATGAATGGACGTGCGGTCCATTTGCTCTCAAATATGCTTTGGTAATGCACGGTCGGTTCGAGAATGAAATCGAAATTTCTCGCCGAGCTGGTGCACACTGGTGGAATGGAACAAATGAAATTTCACTTTCAAGGGCGGCACGATATTACGGATGAATGGACGTGCGGTCCATTTGCACTCAAATATGCACTTGTAATGCACGGACGATTCGAAAATGAAATTGAAATTTCACGCCGTGCAGGTGCTCATTGGTGGAATGGAACGAATGAGATCTCGTTGACTCGGGCAGCACGTTATTACGGATGTTCGCTTAAATCGATTCGCCGGACTCAAGCCGAAAAGGCACGCAAGACATTAAATAAATACCTCCGAAAAAAAATTCCATGTATTCTTTGCGTCGATGAGTGGAATCATTGGGTGACTGTCATAAACTACAGTCTGCAAAAGTACATTGTCGTTGATTCAGAGGAGTCGCCGGTGATTCAGATTTATTCATGGGCGCAATTGAGGCGCAGATGGGTGTACGACGATGACGAAACAGAGAAATCTTTATACGATCTCTATCCTTTGATTCCGAAATTCAAAAGGTTGTCAAAACCCAGATTCACTCTCCGCACCGCTCAGGAGCTTCGTAAGGAGAAAAATCAAGAGCTGGCGAAAAATTGGGATCATTACTTCAACGACTTGATAACAATTTGTACACCCAGAACTCCGTTATCAATAAATTACATTTCAATGAGCGAATTTCTTCGGCGGCGTTCAAAAATGATGATCGAGCAGGCCTCTTACTGGCATGGATTTCCAACGAAGAGCGAGCTTAGAGATCTGTTAAAGAGATTTGAATTTGTTGCAAAGATCTACGATCTCGTAATTGCCGAAGAAGATAAGTTCGAAGCTCTCTCCGCATTTTCTTCTATTCTTATGATGTACGCCTGCGGAAAGTACGGTATGAACAAAATTTATATTTGACCAGTTCTATGAAACGACACCCCAAAATTCTTCAAAAAGATAAAACCGGTTTGTTGGTTATCGATATTCAAGAACGTATTCTGAATGTCATGATGAAACACGAAACTTTAGTCGCAAATGTTAATAAACTGATCGGTGGTTTTAAAATTCTTCAACTTCCAATTTATTTCACTGAACAGTATCCAAAAGGATTAGGACCAACAACAGAATCCATTCTTCCAAATCTCCAGCCAGTTGAAGCAGTTCAAAAACTCACTTTCAGTTGTTCCGGTGCTGATGGATTGTTCCAAAAAATTAGAAATGACAAGCTTGAGCAAATAGTCGTGTGTGGAATTGAATCGCATGTTTGTGTAATGCAAACTGTTCTTGATCTTCTGGCAAGTGGTTTTCAGGTTAATGTTCCGATTGATTCAATATCTTCCCGGAAAGAAGCTGACTATCAAGCTGCATTGATGCGATTTCAATCTGAAGGTGCCATTATTACGTCAACTGAAGCTGTTCTATTCGAGCTATTGGAAGAATGCCGTTCAGATGAATTCAAGCAAATCTCAAAGCTTGTTAAATAGCTGAAACTTTTATTACTGCCGCGATTGTTCAGTAATCGAAACAGTTTTAACAACTTATTAAAGGAATTCTGATGAAATTATATGTATTGCTCCTATTCATTTGCGGTTTTATTCTTATTGGTTGTGAAGAAAAACCTCAGAACAATGCTGATCAATCGATGCAGAAAAAGGAATCTGAAGAAATATCCTCAGGCAATATTTCTACGCTGTCTTCCGATTCGATGAAAGTGCATGAACTTAAACAATCATCGGCAGAAACTGCTTCGTTAGTTTGTGTTGTAACTGGAGAAGAGGCAGACCCAGAAATGTTTACGGAGTACAATGGAAAGAAATATTACTTCTGCTGTGAAAAGTGTCAAAGATTGTTTTCAAAAAATCCGCATAAATATATAAACAAAAATTAATAACAAAAAAGCCCGTCAATTTAGTCATTTTGGCGGGCTGTTTATGAAATCCTATATTATTGTTTCGATTCCTTTCCTCTGCGTACAATCGAAACTATAAATCCAATGGTGAGAATTATCGTTCCGCCCCAAACTAAATTAATAAATGGTTTTACACTTGCATTAACTGCGAGAATTTCTTGTTTTACTGGAACAGGAAGTTTTTCAACAGTGTAAGGTGAAACAACCAAAGTCGCTTTACCTTTATCCGCACTTAGAGAGGCGAAGGTGATTGAAAGATTTGCATCTTTAATATCAACTGGAAAGTCTTTGCGTTCGCCATCTATGCTAATAAATTTTGGAGTTACCTTATAAACTTTGCCGTAATGTTTCACTTCAAGTTTGGCACCAATTGAAAATTCACCACCTTTCATCATGTTGCCGCGTGATGATTCATCGAAATCATAATCGACGAATAAAATTTCTGCTTCACCAAATTTAATTGTTTCACCGCGGGTGATTTCGAAGGTTTTTGAACTACTTTGCTTGTCTTGTGAGCCGTCTTCGTAAGAAATGGGTGATATGTAAAAATCACGTGTCCATTTTTGAAGAATGTCGGGATTTCGCATCAAGCCTTGATTAAAATCGCTGTAAAACATAACTGGCTGGACTAAATATTTTTTTCCATCTTTCTCCACATCAATGTTGAAGGAGAACTTTCCGTCTTCAGTCGGTTGGTAACCGGTGAATGTCATTTTGTAGCCAAGAGCTTCAGCTGGTTGATTCTTGATAAGATCAACGTCGACACTTGAATCATACTTCGCAGACGCAATCACGCCAATGAAGAAAAGTGCAATTCCCATGTGAGAAATATATGCACCGGCTTTTTGAAAATTCCCTCTGAAAACTTTGTAAGCGATTTCGGCATTTACGAAGAATGAAAATGCAGAACCAAATGCAAACAATATCATCATAAAGTCGTGGACGCCCAATATTACAAATAGAATGGTAGTAATTACGGCAGCTGATAAAGAGAATAGAGAT
This sequence comes from Ignavibacteria bacterium, assembly GCA_016873845.1. Taxonomy (NCBI): domain Bacteria; kingdom Pseudomonadati; phylum Ignavibacteriota; class Ignavibacteria; species Ignavibacteria bacterium. Next base: position 6,173 of record VGVX01000087.1, on the reverse strand, counting down.
TTTTTGAAGATATCCTGACCTTGGGTTTCCTTCCACTTTAAAATCAAACTAAATCCATTCAATAGCCCAATTAATATCGCAAGCGGTAAATTCATTTCATCATAAAAACTAATCTGAACAGACCTTCCAATAATTGGGGCAGAAGTTCCAACGAAAGTTACAGCAGCTGTTGCTCCTAAAGTTACTGCACCAGTGAACAATGCCATTTCGCGGGAGAGTAAATTTTCATAAGGCTTAGTTTGTTCTTTCAAATAGCTCCATCTGTAAATTAGAAGACCACCGCCGAGCAAAATAAAAGTCGCCATGAATATCATTAGAAGGAGATATGCAAAATAACCTGGATCGACAAAGCTATGGACAGAAGCATCACCTAGAACTCCGCTTCTGGTTAAGAAAGTGCTGTAAAGGACTAAAACAAAAGCAAGAATGCTAAGGATTAAATTTGTCTTGGCAAATCCGCCAATTCCGCCTGACGCTGAACTTTTCTTCTGAACCAGCATTGTATGAATAGCTGCAACTCCAATTATCCAGGGAATAAGCGAGGAGTTTTCAACAGGATCCCATGCCCAATAACCACCCCAGCCAAGAACTCCATAAGCCCAATATCCACCGAGCATAATTCCTAATCCGAGAATTATAGATCCAAATAGCAGCCAAGGAAAAGACTGTTTTACCCAGGTTACATATTCATTTTTCATTAATGCTGCAAAAGCAAATGAGAATGGTACTGACATTGCGGCGAATCCAATAAACAAAACCGGTGGATGAATCTGCATCCAAAAATTCTGAAGCAAAGGATTTAATCCTTTGCCATTAATAATGAATTCATTTAATGCAATACCATTCGATTTAAGGAGACCAATGAGCGAGGCGTCAATCTTTACAAATTGCTGCCCGGTTGAATTATCACTAAAAAAATAATTTTGAAGAAAAGGTAAATTAAAAAATTGCGAGCCGATAGTTCTTGCATCAGCAAAAAGTGCTTCTGACCAAACGAGAGCAAATGGATTTTTAACCATTGGAGTGATCATTAAAAGCAAGAAGGTTTGAACCAAACAATAGATAGACATTACTCTCGGTTCAAGATCGTCTCGTTTTGCCGTATACTGCTGCAAGAAAATTCCAATTACAGCTGTGAAAAGTGCCCATAAAAGGAAACTTCCTTCCTGACCTGCATAGAAAGTTGACATTAGTAATCCCAATGGTAAGGAAGTATCGCTGTAACTGTACACGTATTTGTATTCAAATTGATGCGTTACGATTAAGTAGAGCAAAAATGCACTTGCAAGAATGGTAGAGGTAGCCATCAAATGGAAAGATATACGAGCGAATCCTAAAGTATTTTTTGCTCCTCTAAAATTAAAGAAATACATCAAAGATGCGACTAACGCCGATAAAAATCCCAGCGTTGTTAAAATATTTCCGAACATATTATCTCCTAAATTTAAATACTGCTGTTTTGAACTTTTTGTCCCTCATACTTTGACGGACATTTAGTTAAAACATCAGAAGCTTGAAAATAGCCGTTTTCGAATTTTCCAGTAACAACTACACTTGTTGCGACTTCAAAATTGTTTGGTTTAATTCCTTTGTAAACAACTCTCATTTCGTTTTTATGCGCATCGCGGATATAAAACGAAAATGTTCTATCAGCCCGATTCTCTTCGTAAGCTTTTTCTCTAATCCAAGTTCCAGTCGCTTTGCAGGTTTTTCCCTCCTGCATAATCGTGGTAAAGTTACTTTCGTACTCAATATCTGTTTGTGTAAAATTATAAACCAGCACGGCGAGAAATACTATAATAATTGCTCCGCCTAAATAATATCGTGCTTTCATTAACTCTGTTCTCCTTCTTCAAGTTTCTTGACTTTCTTATCCAATTTATAAATAAATGAAAAAATACCGAGCCAAACTATCAATACAATTATCAATACAATGTAGAGAGAGTTGCTGCTTAAAAAATTATAGATTCCGTCCAATTGAACTCCTAACTAATTTCTTTTTGTGAATTAAACTCTAATTTTAAAATTCGATGTGCTAAGTTCCACATCCAAAAGAAAAGAATTGTAAAAGCAAATAAGGATGTGAAGAATACAACTCTCATATTTGGCGCCATCTTAAATTCAATAACTGGATTTGCGCTTGCTGCAATTTGTCCAGAAGCAGCATCGATTTCAAGTGAACCTGGATGTAATCCAATCATGATCCTTGGCATTATGAAAATAAAAAATGGTGTTGTAAGAAAAGCAATTATCGAATAAATGGCTGAGAGCCGTGCACGTTTTTCTTCATTATCAAGTGCTGAACGAAGAGCGAAGTATGCGCCATAAATTAATAGCAAGATAAAAATGCTTGTTTCTCTTGGATCCCAATGCCAGAATGAACCCCAATTGAATTTTGCCCAAACGGAGCCGGTGATTGTTGCCAATAAACAAAATACCAATCCCAAAGCTGCAGCTGAAACAGATTTTATATCGTCGTAATAATCTTTCTTACGCAGAAATCTAATCCCATAAAACATTGCCATCAGATAAGCGAGCACAGTAAGCCATGCAGTAGGAACATGAAAGAAAATAATTTTTGCTTTGTCTTCAAGTCCGGGGATGAGCGGGAATTCCCAAATTGAACTTGGGACATCGATAATTCGCGGCGAGATGCCAGCAATCATTACGAGTGCAATCAATAAGAAAAGTGAAAATTTCCACCAGTTATTTTTCATAATTTTTTCCGACAAAAGTAATCCTTTTGATTTGAAGTCGCAATCCTATTGCTAATCTCTCCAGATAATATCGAATACCATTATAGATGCAGTGATCATTATCACATCGTATGAAATTAAGACTAGAAATTCTGCTGAAGCTTCTGAGATTTGCACTCCCTCAACAGAAAATTTTGTCAATTCAATCAGCATCAGAATTAATGGCAGTAATACCGGAAAAGAAAGAACAGGGTAAAGTGTCCCTTTTGCATTTGCTTTGGAAATGATTGCAGCGATAATAGTTGATGAGGCAGCTATTCCAATATTTCCAAGTACAAAAGCATAAAAGAACATTTCGAAGTTACGAATAACAAAATCGTTGAATAATGTATAATAAAGTATTGTAATTATTGTATTGATGAAGAAGATCAGTACAAGATTAAAGAGCAGTTTCCCTAAGAGAATTGAAGTTGGATGTGCTATTAACGAAAGTATTAAAGTGGTGCCTCGCTCTTCTTCTGAAACAAATGTTCTCGATAATCCAGACATTGCTGAGAAGAAAATCACCACCCAAAGCATTCCGGCAAAAATATTTTCCGGAGCTTTTTCGCTTCCAATTGAGAATAGAATTACACTGATTGCAACAATCACGAACATAATCAGTGCATTTATAGCATATCTCGTCCTAAGCTCAGAAGAAAAATCCTTATAAAATATGTAGAGTACTTTTTTGAGCAAACTCAGGCGCTCATTTCTTTCAATATCGAATATTGAACAAGGAATTTTGAATGAAGAAGTAATCTCATGTTATTTTGATTTTAGTTTATTTTGTTTTGCTGTAGAAATGCTCGAAACAAAAATCGCTATTAATTCATTGACCTCAGATAATGCTTCATTAACTAAATCATTACCTTTAAGAAGGGACTTTCTATGAATTAGAGTAAGCCAAATGTTAGTTTCTCTGAGTTCTTTCAAGCTGATTTTCATTTTGTGTATAAAATCATCTCTGGATTCCGCACTAGTTGCCTCAGCGTAGTTCGCTGTGGGTGATGTGCCGCATCGTATCAGTTGGTTGCTAATATGTTTCGCAACTAAGCTATTCGGTAGTTCCTCGATTATTTTTAGAATTAGCAATGAAAAATTAATCAATCTCTCCTGCAGATCAAAAACTTGTCTTTTATTTTCACTTGTATTCGTTATTCCTTGTTCAGAGTTCATTATTCAATATTCATTTATGTGAATCAAGATTTATAACATTATCAGCAAACCGAAAATCTTCATTCTCATTTGTTGCAACTATTACAACCCGATCTCTACGATACCGCTCAATAAGATTTTGAACAAACTCTTTGCCTGGCATATCTAGATTAGACGTTGGCTCGTCAACGAGCAAAATACTCGGTTCATGCAGAATTGCAGAAGCATACTTCATTCTTTGCTTCATTCCTGACGAAAAAGTTCGATATAAATCCTTCCTTCTATCGATCAATCCAATTTCTTCGAGAATGGATTCGATTTTTTCCTTCTCGACCTTGATTCCGCGAATGCGGGAAAACATTTCAAGATTCTCATAAGCACTGAACTCATCATAAAGCACAAGATAAGGTGAGACTAGTCCAATCTTCTCATAATATTTTTCTTTATCAAATTCTTGTCCGTTGATGTTTATTTTTATAGATCCAGAAGAAAATGAGAGCACTCCTGCCAAAATTTTCACTAATGTAGATTTACCTGAGCCATTTTTACCTGTAATTATCAAGCTCTGTGTTTCACATAAAGTAAAATCAATGTTCTTGAAAATTAATCTTCTGCCAAAAACCTTCTTTAAGTTATTAACTTCAATTCCAATCTTAGTCATTCAGGATTACAATCTTTCCGCTGACTGTATTCACATCGTCAGATATTACATAAAAATATATTCCCGTTGAAAGTTTTGAATTATTAGAATCTAATCCGTTCCAAGTAAAAACTAATTTATCATCGAAGGATTGAACTCGCTTCCTTTCTGTATGAATTAAATCCATTCCCGAGCTATAAATATTAACTTGAGCTTCAGATCCAAAATCGGACGGAGAAAGAATCTTCACCAGCTGATGCTTTGAATAATAGAATGGCATTGGGAAAGATAACGTAGAATAATTAGCCATTACAGGTACAATAGCCGAAGTGTCATTTACTACAAAATGATCTTTCCAATTTTGCAGTTCAGAAACTTCCAGTCTGCCGAATAAAGAATTGGAAATTTTTTTGTACGAAAGATCGTCAGTTGAATTCACGATCCTGTAAGTAAAGCTTGATGTTTTTGGTGAAGTTGACCAAACAAGTGCAGAATCAACATTTGTATTTACTATAATTAAAGTAATAGTATCCTTTTTCCCGCCAACATTGGATATTGAATCTACAACTTGAAAATATTGTGCAGCACAAGGTTGGGATGAGCCGGTAATGACTTTAACGGGGGGACGAAAATCTGTAGAGTAATTAATTCTAACTAAAGGATAATTAGCACCCTCTTCATAATATTTTTCCGGAACAGCTCGATGTTTCGTAAAATAATTATATAGATAAAATTTCGAAAATTCATTTCTGAAAGTTGAACCGGCATCTTCAATCGATTTTTTTATTGAGAGAAGTGCCGGATAGGAACGCATATTTTCCCACTGCTTAACCAGTATCGAATTCCCAAATTCTTTTTGGAGAAATATATTCCATATCGCTTGAGAATAGCCGCTGTAATTGGAAAACACTTTTGATGTATTACTAAAGAAAGATGGAATATAGGCGTAGTAATCATTAATTGAATCGTAAACGAATTCTTCCATCGAGGTCGAAGTTAATTCATAAAAATATGTATCAGATGCGCGGAAAATATAATTCCCCAACTGAATTGCATGATGAAGTTCGTGAGCAGCAGTTACACGAGCCGCATCGATTCCTTTTGTATAATAATCCGGTTCCTGAAAATTATTATCAATAACGACATAGCTCGAATATTTTTCTGCGCCTAAATTAGTTTCGAGCTCTGTGTATCCATAAAGTGGATAAACATCCTGAACATAGATATCATATAAATTATCTCCACCTGCACCATTATCACTTGGCGGCGGAGGGAATTTCAAAAAGTTTACCTCATACTCGTAGGAAGAATCAATCGCTTTTATCAATTCATTGAGAGAATATTTGATTGCATGAGTTCCAACAGTGTCATAATGAACTCTAAATTTACCTGTCGAAGTAACAACTGAGACTTGGGTCGTTGGTCTTAGCAGGACTTTATTTAGGGTTTGTTGCTGCGATGAATTAAACTGATCTAAATTTATTTTAACTGAATAAATTAATTCAAAGCCGCACTTTTTATCGCTGATGGAGTATCCTGCAGGAAGGGGAACTCTCGATTTAATATTAACAAACTGATGATACAAAGAATCAGCTCTACTGCGAAAACTTGAACCCGATAAATCTTGAGCTATTGAAGTA
>VGVX01000086.1 GCA_016873845.1 Ignavibacteria bacterium | reverse complement strand
TTTTTATCAATTATAAGGAGATATAAAATGAAAGAAGTGTTAAAAATAATCCTTTTCTTAATTGTCTTTATTGGGTTTATTAGCTGCAAAAAAGAGTCCCCTGTTGAAACAGATTCTAATCTTCCAAAGTTTCAACCTCAAACTGGTGAATTTGATTTAATTGGTCTAGAAAATAAAAAGGTAACTAATTTTGCGATTAACGAAATAGAACCATGGAGAATAATTGCCTCAACTGATGAAAACATGCTTTACGTCACAAATGATTATGGGAAAACATGGTCCAATATTGAAATGTTCAATTATCCAGCTGCTTATCTTATGTGGGATAAAGTCAATTCAAATATGGTTTATTTTTCAAATAGAAATGCCTTAGCTCGTATTTTCAATGAAAAATTTAATAGATGGATAATTTATTTCTTTAAATCATCAGATTATGGTTATTCATGGATGCCGGCAGATTCAGGCATACCCCAAAGTTCGACACAATACATAAAAGTTTTTACTGTTGATCCGTATGTAGGAGGTGTAATCTATGGAGGTACTGAAGAATGCGCTCCATTCTTTTCTGGTAGTCTAATAAAAAGCAAAGAAAATTGTAGTTATTGGTATGAATTAAGCGAAAAATTATCAAGACCAGGCGAAATTCCATTAGATATTTCAATAAATTATTTAACTCCACCAACAATTTTATATTCCGATGCATCTAGAGGTATATATAGAACGACCGACATTGGTAATTCATGGAAATTTTTCTCTTACCCAGATAATAATTTTATACAGCATTGCTTAAGTAAATATTCTTTGTTCGGTTTTGGAATTATTTCACAAAGTGTTAATGAATTTCTTGGCATTACAAATGACGCATTCGCAACATTTACAAAAATCAATAATGATGATTTTAACCGCTCATCATTTAGTGATATCCTTATAAATCTTGAGGATCAATTATTCGTTACTGCAACCTACAAAGGAAGTGATAGCAGTTACGTCTATATCTCAAAAGATAAAGGCAGTACTTGGAGCAAGCTTGGCTCAGATATTAATAAGAAAACACTACTTGGATATGACCCAAAAAACAACTTCTTGTATGTTGTAATGGACGGTGTAAAAAAAGGTTTATACAGGTATCAGCTTAAATGAGTTAGTTGTAAACTCAACTTTTTAAAAAATTGAGAATTTATCTAAGCAAGTATCTCAATAGAAAAATATAGTAGAAGTTATTCTGCTGCTCAATGCATCTCCGTGCCTTCTCAGTAAATCTCTGTGAAAGGAAAAGAATTTCATCACAGAGACCACAAAGTTTCATGGAGAATTAAATATTTTTTCGAATACGGCTTCTATCGATTTGAATCCACTCTTTTGGACGAACTCTTCAATATTTTTTTCGAATTTTGATTTATCCTTAGAAGAAAAATATTTAATAATTCCTTCGGCAATTGTGTTTGGATTGTTTGCCTCAACAATAAAACCTGTTTTTCCTTCTTCGACTAATTCTGGGAGTCCACCGACGTTCGTTACCACAACAGGTCTCTTAAATCCATACGCAATGTTCAAAATTCCGCTTTGAGTTGCTGACTTGTACGGCAGCACAACCAGATCCGAAGCCGTATAGTACAAACCGACATCCTCATTCGGAACAAATTCCGCCACAAACTTCACATTTCTTCCTAATCCAAGACTTTTTACAGCATCGAAGTATTTTTCTTTCTCTTCGTAAAATTCTCCTACAACTAATAGCATTGCATCAGGATCGAACTTCAAAACATTGGGCATTGCTTCTATCAAATACATGAGTCCTTTGTATGCACGAATATACCCGAAGAACAAAATCACATTTTTATCTGTTGGGAGTTCAATTTTCTTTCTCGCATCTGTTTTTGTTATCAAGCTATCGAATTGGTAACAATCGTAAATCGGAAGCGATGAACGGAAAACATTTTTGCCTGGATAAAGTTCTTTAATTCCTTTCTCGACTATCTCAGAAAGAACCAAAAACTTGTCCGCGTGGCGGAGTGCAATTTTAGTTAAAAACGAATCTATGAACCGTGCTTCGTGCGAGATAATATTCTCAGCGATGAACAATACTTTACCATGAAAATATTTTTTTAATCTGCCGGAGATAACGTTAAACGCCATTCCGAAAAATGGATTGTACCAGATGAATGCGATCAAATCCGGATTAAGTGATTTAATCTTTCGCACAGCTTTAAACCAAGTAAATGGATTTGTCGAATCAATTATTCTTTCTGATGGATGAGTTTTAATTCCTACTTGACTTACATCTTCCTGCCGGGTTCCCGGAAAGAAAAGCTTCGGATAAAGCTTTGTAAAATTAATTACTTGAACGTCGTACGTTTCGGATAATGCGGAATAAAGATGAGCCACAAACAAAGCATTTCCTCCGCGGTAAGGATAAGCTGGACCAACGATGCAAATTTTCTTCTTCATAACTGCAATTTGATGATTAACATGTGATTCAGCAATTGATATTTCAGATTTTCATCAGTAACTACATGAATAATGGAATATTTGTCATTCAAGATTTTCGGGAAATTATATTTGTTTTCAGGAATCGAACCCAAAAAATAATCGCTGAAGTATTCGATTTTATACTTTTTCAAATAATCGAAATAACTTTCTTCCCCGTTTTTTATGGCGGTTATAAGTTCATCGTTGTTCACCATTCCATCAAGATTCACAAAACGCATTTGCGTGAAGTAAGAAAGAATTCCTGTATTCGCCGAGCCAAGAATTTTATCCAAAGGAATATTTTCTTTGATCCACAAACTTGATTTGTATGCGAGTGACTGTTCATGCTGGGCTGTGAAAATTTGTCTCGCAGCAAAAACATAACCCGCGAGCAAAATAATCATGACTGAGAGGGATACCTTATTCCAGACAATTCTGTTTTTCGGTTCATTTCTATTCCATCTGTTTTTTATTTCATCAATGAGCAGACCAAAGAAAATTGCCGCTGTGATGATCTCAGGCAAGAAATAATAGAATCGATATTCCCAAAAGTAGAGTGTGTAAAATGAATAATGGAACAACAAGAATAGAAAGAAGAATCCGAGTACATTAAAACGGCTGAGTATTTGATGAATTAGTTTCGATTTGAAAAGATAAATTACGATCAAAAATAAAATAACTAATCCCACTACTACGAAAATTTGTTCAAATGTTCCAAATCCCCGATGTTTGAAAAGATCGAAGTTGAACGGAAAGAAAAATCTTTTTATTTCGTACAAAATAAAATCGAACGAGAAGTAGCTTCCGACTTGTTCCAGCACTGCTCTGTGATTATGAAAAACTTTTGCCCTGCCGCTTATCGGTACAAAATGTCCAAAAACAATTTGATTATAAATCAAGTACGGAACGAAAAGTGATGAGAACCCCAATCCAACATTAAATATTTTCTTAATCCTCACCAAAACCGAAGATGATTTTCTAAAAAAAATGTACAAAGCCAACGCTGCGATAATAAAGGCACCATCAAGCCGCGAAAGTGCAGCGAGTGAAATTAAAATTCCAGAAATAAAATCAATCTTAAATGATTCAATCTCTTTGTTCTTAAAATAGTAGAGAAGAAACAAAACAAGGAAAAACCAATAGAGATTTGTTTCAAGACTTTTAAAATTAATTGCAATAAAAACCGGATTAAGATAAAGAAAAGTAACAGTCATAATTGAAGCAAGCTTCGAGCCATCACTCAATCGCATCATCAATTTATATGTTAAAATCGCCGCAAAGAGATTAACGATTGTGAGGAAAATTTGCCCAATGATTACTGGCAATAAAATTTCAGTGTAAGCGAATAGTGAGTAAATTAAGATCAATGGGATCATTATCAAAGGTTGGTATCCATTGGTCGGTGTTAATTGATCGAAGGTTGAACCAAAACCATTCGCAATGTTCTGAGCAATTCGGAAATAATAATAGCTGTCATCAGATGAAATTCCATGAACGATTGAATACTCAAGTGAGATTGAAAAAATAATTCGCGCGATAAATCCGATGGATAGAATTATCCACAAGAAAAGCGGAATATCTCTGATTCTAAATGACTTATTGAGATTCTTCGTTCTGCTCAGAATGACATTGGAAAAACTTTGATTCGGATTCATTACGCAAAAAATTATGTCATCTAATTAATTTATACAGAACCGCAGGCGGATAATTCATATATGTGACCGGGATCAACTCTGGTTTTAGGGCTTCTGCATTCAACAAATTATAAAACTTCTGCTGCTCGTTTTGATTTGTTGTGTACGACATTAAAGTCTGTGCTTCAAATGAACTGACGAAAAAGTAATCGGCTTCTTTTTCTCTCATCCAAGTGATTAAGCTGTCGTATGTACTTACAAAAGGAATTTTTCTGTACGACATATCCAAATAATACCCGATGTGAGGTTTGCGTGCGATCACCCAGTTCGTTTCTGTCTTAATACTGTCAGGTGCAGCTTCTGAAATTGCTAGAACTTCTTGCGGTCCGAAATCTATCTGCTTTGAATTGTGTGTGATGCTTTCGACCATTGACCAAACAAAGACAACTAAAAATATTATGAGCGATAATTTTAATCCGCCAAGATTGATCTTCAGCAACTGCTCTCGATTCAGCAATAAAAGAACAATCAATCCATAACCGCTGATAAGAAACATTGAAAATCTTTCACTGTAAAATGCTGGGAGCAGAATTAAAAATGAGAACAAGATATTGATAAAAAAGAAAACTTGATTTTTGAAATATTTCCTCTTGAATAAAGCAATCACTCCAATTACAAGTAAAACCGCAAAAGGAATTGATAGAAGTTTCTCAAGGTCACCGACAAAATTCTCATAAAAGTTTATTACAAAAATTTCTTTCAAAAAATGAACCGGATCGCGGAGAAAAACATCAGCCATTGAATTGAACTTTGGCGACTCGACCGCCTGAAAATAATCCCAGCTCATTTTTCCCTGCCCGAATAACTCCCAAGCTGTGTTCGTAAAGTTTCTATCGTATAAAAAATCTCCTTTGTGAACGTATTTATAGATTGACCAAGGAATGTTTAAGATTAGGAATCCGCCAATGTAAATCAAAGATTGCTGAAAGATCTTTTTCCAATGCCTCGATGTGTATCTAATTCCCACAAAGCAAAATAATGCCGCGGCTGGCAAAAACAATCCATTGGTTCTAGTTAAGAATGCCAGTGAAGCGAAGAATCCTGATAGAAATATATATGAGAGTTTGAGCTGCTCTCCTTTCACCAAAAAATAGATCGATATCATTGCAAGTGCACAGAAAAATAAATCAGTACCAGCAGAGTATGAGTACTGTATAAACACAGAATTAGACATTATCAGCAGTGCAGCACCAAATGCGATCTGGGCGGAATAAATTTTTTCAATTGTCTTGTAAGTAAAGAAAATAAACAAACTCGCATACACTACGCAGATTATAACACCAATCGTAAAATAATCTTTGAAAACAAATCCAAGCAGTGCAAGAAAAATTGGATAAAGCGGACCTTTGTATCCTTCAATGATCAAATTTCCTTTCAGAAATTCTTTTGCTTCATAAACCATACCTTCATAGAAATCCGTTTCGACGCCGTAATCCCCGATTGTATGATACGATAGACTTACAATCAGCATAACAATAAAATAAATTCCGGAGAGTATATAAGGAAATCGCTGGTTTGCGAGAAGAGCGTTCAGGAAATCGAAAATACCAGACGCATCTTTCTCTTTAACATTTTTTGTGAAATGTTTCTTTTTGGGATTCTTCGCCATATGAGACTACTCGATTAAAGTTTAATCGACTTAATTGTGTAATCTTCGTGAGTTTGGGAATTGTGTGCAATCATCTCGCCGACAAGTCCAATTGTTATTGTCTGCACTCCAAGCAAGATCAATAAAATACCGAGCCACAGCATCGGACGATTTGTGAGATAAGTCTGTTGAAACGCCCATTCATATACAAGCCAGAGATCAATCAGAAATCCTGCTAAGAAGAGAAGCACTCCAATTGTTCCGAAAAAATGAAGCGGACGTTTTAAATAACGTGTGGTAAATAAAATTGTGATTAGATCGAGAAAACCTTTAATAAATCTGCTCGCACCAAATTTTGTCTTTCCATATCTGCGAGGATGATGCTGAACAACGATTTCACCGACTTTGAATCCATTCCAATGGGCAAGCACGGGAAGATAACGGTGCATCTCTCCATAAACTTTAATTCGTTCGACGACTTCTTTACGGTACATTTTTAATCCGCAGTTAAAGTCGTGAATTTTAATTCCAGTCATTTTAGAAGTTACAAAGTTGAAAAATCTTGACGTTGTTCTTTTTATGAATGGATCGAATCTGACTTTCTTCCAGCCGGAGACTAAATCGAAACCTTCCTCTATTTTTTTTATAAGATTTGGAATTTCACGCGGGTCATCCTGCAGGTCGGCATCCATTGTGACGATCACGTCGCCGGTTGCATGCTTGAAACCAATCGAAAGTGCAGCAGATTTTCCATAGTTCTTTTGAAATTGGATCAGCTTTAAATTCTTATCATCTTTTTTGAGATTGTTTATTACTTCAACTGATCTATCGTTGCTTCCGTCATCGATGAAAATTATTTCGTACTCAACATTTCGAATTGCTGATATGACCTTCTTGATTTCGATAGTTAATGGACGAAGACTATCTTCTTCATTCAAAAAAGGAATTACAATTGATATTTTTTTAATAAAACTTGATTTGCTAACTGAATCGGAATATTTTTTTCGGTAACGTGAGCGGTAATAAAAACGTCTTTTTTTCTTGCCGTCACTTTGCTGTGGGCCAGCAGACTTTGATTCTTGTGGATTATCTGTCATTCAAACTAAAAATTTGTTAATAATTCGCTTCAAAATAGTTCATTTGATTCTGAAAAGCAATTGATGGAACCACAGATTGTGCGAGTTAATAATCCAAATCTCAAGCGTATAGCTATAGTATTATTTTTTCACGAGTCTTTTTTCTGCCACTAAGTCGCGAAGTCACAAAGATTCTCAAGGAATAATTTCTGTCCTGTTGACCTCATGCTAGTTAGTTGTTAACTGAAGTTACGCACTGCCTGCATTTGAGCTTCGAATGAGTTCTCTCGATACGTCCCGATTCTTAGTCGTTTTCCGCTAAATATTCGGAACTACTCGAGAACCTTTAAAAATTTAGTGGTTTTCGAGTATCCCGACTAAAATTTGTCTGCGAAATGAGTCGGGATGTATCGAGAAAACCAAGCAGCGATTCGCTGAGACAATTTTTTTCAATATTTTTTGAATTTGCATGACTTCAATTAATAATAACTTCATTGACTATTCTTGTGTAATCAGATAGTTGCTCCATCATAAATCATAAATCCCAAATCATTAATCTCAAATTATTTGTTAGTTTTTCTCCTGAAAGTTTTTATGATTTGTTTTATATTGATCCACAATAAATTTAGTCATAAGGAACATAATGAAATTATTCTTCTCTGCCTTAATGGCAGTTACAATTACATCGCAAATTCTTCTCTCACAGGTACAAAGTGAATTTATCGAGTTACATTGTTCGAAACCGCATGTTGTTAACAAAATGAACAAAGTAATTCTTACGCCGCACGAGTACGATGTTTTATTTTATGATATTTATCTCGATTGGTATCAAGTTTTAAAAAATGAAAACAGAAACTACACCGGATATGTTTTAATCCGTGCAGAAGTCGATACAGCAGCTGCACTCAACCAAATGAAACTCGACTGCGGATTGGCAGTTGACAGTGTAACTCAAAATGGAACTAGCGTTCCTTACGGATTAGTTTCAAATGTATTGACTGTAAACCTAAACAGAACTTACAGCAAAGATGAAATTTTCGAAGTAAAAATTTTCTTCAAACGGACACGGACTGATAACCTAGGATTCTATTACTATGCTCAATCCTCACAAACATTCGAGCATCTGGCATATACAATGACTGAGCCATCCGATGCGCGATATTGGTTTCCTTGTTACGATGACCCTTCCGATAAGGCAGATTCTGCACGAGTTACAATTAAAGTTCCGAATGGCTTTACCGCAGGTTCAAATGGACTGCTCCAATCAAATACAACGATTGGAGATTCATCAACATTTATCTGGTTTGAGAGAAATCCAATTACTACATATTTGCTTGTTGTAACTGCTTCTAAATATTCAAGTTTTTCTCAATTTGTAAATTCTATTTATCCGCCAAATGAGCTGATCGAGATTCAACATTACTTCTGGAAGTCAGATTCAACGCAAGCGTTTTATGTCGCAAGAAACCTTCCAACAATGATGCAATGTTTTGAAACTTACTACGGCAAGTATCCTTTCGCTAAATATGGTCATGCTTATGTTCGCCCGTTTTCTTTCGGCGGAATGGAACACCAAACGCTTTCAACAATAAACCGAAGTTGGATCACGAACGACAGTCAAAGCGGAATTGCACACGAACTCGCTCATATGTGGTGGGGCGATTTGGTCACATGCGAAACCTGGAAAGATATTTGGTTAAACGAAGGATTCGCAACTTTCTCTGAAGACTTGTACAGAGAATTCACTCAGGGGAAAGAGGTTTACCTCTCGAGCATGACAGCAAAAGCGAATTACTACTTTAGTAATAATCCGGGATATGCGATTTATAATCCTGCATACATCTTCAATGCTTCAATTTCGTATTACAAAGGCGCACTCGTTCTAAACATGATGCGTTTTGTTCTTGGCGATTCACTCTTCTTCAAGTCATTGATGGATTACAAGCTCAATCATCTTTACTCAACTGCTACGACAAATGATTTTAAGAATTCTGTTTCCGCGACAATTGGATCGGATTTCTCTTATTTCATAAATCAGTGGGTCCACCAGCCAAATCATCCGCAGTATGTATATAATTGGAATGTGATGGATAACGGCGCAGGAAGTTATACATTAAATATTTTTCTCAAACAAAAGCAGACTCATTATCCTCTCTACAAAATGCCATTTGAAATTAAAATCCAGTTCGCAAACGGAGACACCACAGTCAGAGTCATTAATGATGTTATAGATCAAAGCTTTTCTTTTGTGCTCTCGAAGCAGCCGACAAACGTAGTGATGGACCCAAATAATTACATCTTAAAACAAATTAATCGTGACCTAACACTTGATACCGGAAGCTCATCGTTGATCAATGGATTTTATCTTTATCAAAACTATCCGAATCCGTTCAATGGCAATTCAAATATCAAATTTCAAATTCCAAGATTAAGTCATGTAACATTAAAAGTTCATGATATACTCGGTAAGGAAATTGCAACTTTAGTCGACGAAGTATTAGAACCAGGTATTCACAACTCCTCATTCCGCATTCCAAATTCTGCATTCACGAGCGGTGTGTTTTTCTATCAGCTCCGTACCGGCTCGTATGTTGAAACGAAAAAAATGGTGTTGATGAAGTAAAGGACCGAGATTTAACTGATTAATAATCTTCCATTACTTCTTTAGAACTTTTTAACACATTCGTTCGCTTCATAAGCGGCTGCAAATTACGACTTCTCGATATACCCGTCAGTTGACGGATTACGCGAAACCCTAAATTTATATTGGTTCTCGAGTAGTCCCGATCTTGCCTGTCGGCATAAAGGTTTATCGAAACGTATCGAGAGAACAAAAAACAAAGATTCCAGTCGGCGAAGGAGAACTTTCCCACTTTATGAACTTCAAACTTTATGAACTTTTTAACTAAACAGCTTGACATTCATTCGAATGATTACTAAAATACTTCTGGGAGAATTAAAGAATGAACTTAATTCAATCATACGGGCAAAAGCCAAATCCGTTAGCTAACGGACTTGATGAAGTTAGAATAAATCTGCGAGCAAACTATTACAGTCCAAAGTCGGTAAAAACGACAATGATATATACGCATGTTTTAAACTGGGGATTGGGAGTAAAGAGTCCATTAGACTGAATAATACAAGGATTATAGATATGCAAGACCTATTTTTAAATATTGTGAATTTGAAAGAAAAACAAAACAATTGGAATGATATCATGCACCTGCACGCAGTATATCATTC
>VGVX01000085.1 GCA_016873845.1 Ignavibacteria bacterium | reverse complement strand
GTTGTACTTGGATTAAAGGGATTCGGATAATTCTGCATTAACTCAAATTTTGCCGGAAGCTCAATCGATTCAATTGAGAATTTATTTAGCTTATTGTTTTCGATTATAACTTCTTCTCCGTCATTCAGCATTGCGTCAATAATTTTTCCGGAGACAATATCTTTTACTCTGATTTGAGTTCCTTCGACTTTTATCTTTACTGGATAAGCAAGCGTACTAATAGAAAGTTCTTTACTTCCATTGATTATGTTTTCAACCAATCTATCTGATGAAAATCTCGCATCAAATACACCGCTTGGTGGAATTGGAGGAAGTTCGTATCTGCTGCCGCAAATTTCATCTTTTGTCAGATATAACGTCGTTTCATTTCCGTCAGAATCTTTAACAATCAGTTTACTAAATTTTTCCAATTCCGCACTGCGCATTTCGAACTCCGCATTTTTGCTCGTTAACGTAGGCAGATTCAATGTTCCACTCTGGCTGACCTTTATCCAATAACCCTTACCAGGCTTTAGTTCAGTTGCAGTTACATATCCATTGTTATAACCATAAAATTGTCCTGCAATAATATTTGGTGGAGTGGTGGTGATAGATGAGACATTGACATTTCCTTCGAAAGGACCTACTATATTCCAGCCATTCGCGACATTAATACTTCTGTTCGTTACCGCACTTCCAGAAAGATTTAGTGTTGCACTGCTTCCATACTTAACCCAATAGCCGGCGCCGTTTTCACAAAAATCAACGCTTGAATATGCATTAGCATATTTATAAACCGAAGAAGTTTTATTTGGAAGGAGTGTGTTTACGCTCATATCTGAAGTAAGAATAGGAATAGAAAATAAATTCCACCCTTCATTAAGATTAACGCTTGCATTGACCGAGCCAGATGGAGTAAAATCAAACAGGTTTATATATTGAAGGCTCGAAGCAGAATAAATTGTTCTAACTAACGCACCTGTGGTGTCATCAATTTCATGAAGTCCAGCTCCGTTTGTGGTTAGATAATTACCCGAAGGCAATCTGAAAACACCTCTATTGCCGGTCACTCCACTAAGTGTTGTTATCAGAGTTCCAGTTGAATCAAAAACTTTCAAGCCGGAATTTGGAGTACTGAAATCACATGCGATAATGGTCCCATCTGTATTTTTGATCATTTGCTGCATGAAATTCAGGGTGGTTGATGTGAAAGCCCCAATTAGGCTGCCGTCAAAATTGTATTTGAACATTTTAGGTGTTCCACTAGAATTGGTGAGCAAAATGTCATTTTGTCTGTACAAAACACAGAATGGACTATTGACGCTTGCCGACATAAACGTATTTACGAACACTCCGCCTGTATCAAATTGCTGCACTGTATTTTGTGATGTACCGCTAGCATTACAGACTAATAAATTCCCATTCGGTCTGAATGTAATTCCTCTAAGGTTGTCAAGTATGGCGTTATTGACTCCGCCTGCAGGTGCAAATGTTTTAACGAAATATCCGCTAGTGTCGTACTCCTGAACCACGTCGCTAATTTGATCGGAGACGTAAATTTTGCTTGTAGATTTTTGGAGTGCTTGCTTGGGACTTTGAAGTCTCGGACCGTCTGAATGAATAAATGCAGTATCAACTAAGTCGCCAGTTTCATAATCAAAAGCCATAACTCGATCATACGTCCAATCAGTAACTAAAAGGAGTTTTGATGGAATTGATCTATTGCTAATTTTTATTCTCTCTCCTGAGTTGTCAATTGTTTTTCCACCATAATAAACAATTCTTGCTTTAGAGAGATCAAATTTGGATGTAACTTCATCAAAGAATGCCGTATATCCTCCTACTTCTGGATAACGAAAATTTGTTATCACTGAGTAAACGATTTTCCCATTTTCAAGATATTTAGCTTCGATAAATGCTGTATTTGGGATGTAAATGCTGATAGGAAGATTTTGTCCTCGCGCCTCCAATTTTGCTGTATGGATTAACTTAGGATTTAGTTCAGTTTTTATCATCACATCGCTGAAACTGATCCTCGGTTGTGAAAATGAACTATTAACAATTAAGAGACCGAGCAACGAAAAAAATAGAGTTTTCATAGAACGAGTCCTTAAATTTATTTAGAATAATTTATTTAATTCACAGATACATTTTCTTTGAGCTAATTTGAGTTTTTAATAAACAAGCCCAATCTTTGTTTAGAAGATTGGGCTTTGTAACAAATTCTTATTTCACAATTAACATTTTCTTTGAGTTGATAAAATCTCCAATTTGAATTCCGTAAATGTAAGTCCCGGAAGCTAAATTATGTGCATTGAACTTAACTTGATGATAACCGGCTTCAATTTGCTGATTTATCAACTCAACAACTTTTTCACCAAGAATATTATAAATAGATAAAGTCACTTTCGATTCAATCGGTAGAGCAAATCTGATCGTTGTACTTGGATTAAAGGGATTCGGATAATTCTGCATTAACTCAAATTTTGCCGGAAGCTCAATCGATTCAATTGAGAATTTATTTAGCTTATTGTTTTCGATTATAACTTCTTCTCCGTCATTCAGCATTGCGTCAATAATTTTTCCGGAGACAATATCTTTTACTCTGATTTGAGTTCCTTCGACTTTTATCTTTACTGGATAAGCAAGCGTACTAATAGAAAGTTCTTTACTTCCATTGATTATGTTTTCAACCAATCTATCTGATGAAAATCTCGCATCAAATACACCGCTTGGTGGAATTGGAGGAAGTTCGTATCTGCTGCCGCAAATTTCATCTTTTGTCAGATATAACGTCGTTTCATTTCCGTCAGAATCTTTAACAATCAGTTTACTAAATTTTTCCAATTCCGCACTGCGCATTTCGAACTCCGCATTTTTGCTCGTTAACGTAGGCAGATTCAATGTTCCACTCTGGCTGACCTTTATCCAATAACCTTTGCCAAAATTCAAAGTCGTTGGTGTAAAGTAGCCGGCGCTGTATCCATAAAATTGTGATGCAATAATGCCACTTGGAGTAGAAGTTACTCCACTCACTGGAACGTCTGTATCGTAAACTCCAATTAAATTCCATCCTAGTACAACCGGAACCGTAGTTGAACCAACTGGAGTTCCACATATTGTAATTAACTCTGGTGAGGCAAATTTTAGCCAATATCCTTTACTTGGTGTAAGTGTATCAGAGGTTATATACCCATTTGAATATCCATATGCAGGCGAGGTCGCAGTTGGGAAAAGCCCAGTCTTGGTCATGTTTGAAGCATTTAATGGAATAGCTATCATATTCCATCCCGCAGCCACATTAAGATCTTTGCATAATTGAGATGAAATTGTGAAAGTGGAATTGCTTTCATCGTTAGTCGCAGCATTTGAAGCATCACTTATTCTCACTTTGCATTGAGCTGAAGGTGTGTTGGTTACTGTCCACGCATAGCTTCCATTTGACGCAGGAGTGCTTGCAATTATTGTCGACCAAATAGTGCCGTTGTTTGTTGTGAGTTCTATTTTAACATTTGTTATGACTTGACTTGTCCATGTTATATTTTTCGATTGCCCAACGTACCAAGTCTCCCCACCATTTGGTGAATTAACAGTAACAGAAGGAGAAACTACCGCACTAGTTCCGCCTGAAATTAAAACTACGTTTCCGAGATTTGAACCTGCGATAATCTCAAATGAGCCGTTGCCATCTATATCAGGAACAGCAGCGACTTCACGGGTTTGTGTGCTTCCGCCAAAAGTGTAGAATGCCATTTGCTCACCATTGCTTCCCTTGTAAATATAGGTTCCTTGGTTTTGAACTGCGGCAGCAACTTCATCAATTCCATCACCATTAAGGTCAGGCGCGTCTGTTATTCCCATTGTATTACCGGTCGATTGAGTCCAGACATAAACGCCAGTTGCACCATTGATGCACCATACACCACCGCCAAGCAGTGACACAATAATTTCAGGAACTCCGTCGCCAGTAACATCTTTTAATATTTTCATTTGCGTTGGAGCGCTTCCACCGGTGGAGAATGTCCAAACAGTTGCCCCAGTTTGTCCATTAACTCTATAAATCGGTCCCCAAAATGCACCGAGTATTACATCAGGTTTTTGTCCTGCAGGCTTTGGAAAGACAAGCACTTCTTTTCCGCTCGCTGTACCGAGTGGGTAATCCCATATTGTGCTTCCATTCGCACCGCTGTATGCAACAAACTTATATGCTGGTTCACCGACTGAAGCAATTACATCCGGGATATTATCATTATTTAAATCAGCGATAGAAGTTACGCCGTGAGTAAAGCCGCCAATTTCTCTTTGCCAAATTATATTACCATTAACTCCATTGAATAGATAAACACTTCTTCTGCCGCCAATACCGCCGGTCTGCGTAGCGCTTGATGCAGCAATGATATCTGGAACGCCG
The DNA here is from genome assembly GCA_016873845.1 of Ignavibacteria bacterium. Lineage (NCBI taxonomy): Bacteria > Pseudomonadati > Ignavibacteriota > Ignavibacteria > Ignavibacteria bacterium. The sequence goes on along the minus strand of VGVX01000085.1, from coordinate 5,684 downwards.
TCATTATTGAAATCCATGGCAGCATCGACACCAGTCATATCTCCAAGAGAAAAACTATCAGGATGGTCTGTTCCAAATTTCCAAAGCATCGCACCAGTTTTTCCATTAATTGCATAAACCGTTTCGTTTCCTCCTCCGGTTCCTATAACAACATCGTTAAATCCATCATTATTTAAATCGCTTGCAATAGCAAGAGCTTTTTGATACGAATAATCGCCGGCTGTTCCAATTGAACCAGCACTGTAATTGGATATGTATGTATTAAATGACCAGAGAGTATCATTGTCGCCTGAAGAGTTACCGTTCAATGCAACCGTCCAATAATTTTCAGTACAAACTATTATGTCAGGCTTTCCGTCGCCAGAAATATCACCGATTGCACGAACTCCTTTAACATTTCGAGAGGTATTTGAATTTGGATGATCGGGAATGGTTTTTAACCAGAATGTTTCTCCTAATTGAGTCGCAGCTGCATTACCGCTTCCGGAAAGTAATGTTTTCCCTTCCGAAGCGTTCGATGCATTACTTGTAAATATAATTGAGTCGTTGAAAGTTGTTGCAGAAATCGGTTTGAACCACACTTTAATATATTTTGAACTTACAGGAGAAACTGATATAGGAAAAGTTCCAGGATCAACATAAAAATTTGATGTAGCAAATGTTGCGGAACTAACAGTTAAAGTCTGTGAACCAAGGTTTTGAATTTTTAAGTACCAAAGGTTTGTGCTGTTTACTCTTTTTGTCCCGAAATTATTTGAAGCCGGAACAGATATAATTGCATTTGAGAAAACTCCTCTTCCAACAACTCTGATTGTTTGCGGACCGCGGGCAAAATCGCTGTGGTAAATCATAACGTGAGCACTGTCGTTTCCATAAACCAAAGGAGTAAAATTCACATTGAAACTTAGTGAACCGCTTGCAGGTATCGAAGTTGGAGTAGTTATATTAGTTGTAAATCGATTCGAATAAACTAATTGAACACTGTCTATTTGAAGCGAAGCTGTACCTATATTCTGGATTGAAGCAGTGATCTGCCCAGATGTTCCAATTTGCACATCCCCAAAATCGAAAAACTTTGTTGGAACACTTATTTGTGGCGTCCCGCTTCCGCCTAGGTCATATTTAAATAATTGCCGTCCGCTCGAAGCACCAACCGGTTCTGCCATTAACCAAAAATGACTTCCATCCCATGCTAAGCCGCGGGGATTTTGTCTTTGACCTGGAGTTTCTGGTGGATCGAATGAATATAAAAATTCTTTCGATGAAATTTTGTAGGCATAGATTTTATCAGATCCTTGAAAACCATCATTCACATAAAAAAGAGTATCTCCTTTTACGGTTACTCCGGTTGGTTGTAACTGCTGTGAAACAATTGTATCGACAATTGTTTTAGTGGTCGTATTGATTTTATAAATTGCTACAGAAGCATCAGGTGAATATAGTGATACCCATAGACCTGTTCCATCCCATGCAGCGCCGCCTAAATACCAGGAAGTTGTCCCACCCGCCGAAGCGATAGGAATGGAATCGAGTACAGAACCATCAGGGGAGATTTTGAATAGGTCACATCTTGCAGTTTTTCTTTCGACGTACCAGAAATTTGTTCCGTCAAAAGCTAATCCTTGAGAATAACTTAGTGCCGGATAATTCTTAACCGTGACTGTATCAGAAATATTGCCATTTGCATTCAACCCGTACCAAATTCCCTTTCCCACAGAAGAAGATCCGCTTGAAATCCAGTATTTGCCATTAGCATAAACTAAACCGTATCCACTGTTAAAAAATGTGTTATTAGGTAAATTGACAACTTGAATAAGTGTTTGTGAATTTACAATGGTCGAAAAAATTAAAATGATACCAAAAGTGAGTAGTTTTTTCATTAGAGCCTCTCTACTTTATTAAACTTTGTGAGGCAAAAATACTAAATGATTAAATAAAATATGACAATAATTATCACTTACTGAAGTTACACAAGATTTATACCAGATTGCTTCTTTAGATTGAGATCAGCGGGCAGGTAGAATTATGTCACAATTAATCGACAAAAATTTAATTCGGAAAAAAAGTTTTGACAACAATTTATATTCAAACATAATCTTACATAGTTGAAAATAATCCCACGAAATATTTTACAAATAGGTTAATACTTGGGTAAGGTAGTTTGGGTAAGGTAGTAAGGTTAATCTCTATTATGCGGGGGCATTTGTTACTAAAGCTAAAACACACCCGAAAAACTTATTTATTAGGCAAAAAATTTTGAGATAAAAAAACCTTTATTTTGGGTGTCTAAGTGTGTAACTCAAGAAGGTAATTAAACCTAGTAGCTTACTTTTTTTCATTTGAATCCTGATCAAACTGATTTTAGAAGTCTTCATTTATTTTTATCTTTGTACAACTTCTTATGAGCTTAATGACAGAAATCTAATGACCAATAAGTCGAATCCTCAGATTAACATTTATAACATTCGAGATCATCTGATTGGTATTAACAAAAAAGTTACAGTTCTCGATGGAACTGAGAAGCAGTACATTTTTTTCGATAACGCAGCAAGCACGCCAACTTTTTCGTTTGTTAAGAGCTCAGTAGATGAAATCCTTGAATGGTATTCTGGTGTACATCGCGGAGCGGGAATAAAATCGCTTATCGCAACAAAAGCATACGATGATTCAAGAAAAATCGTAGCAGATTTTGTGAGAGCAGATTTGTCAACCAATACTGTAATTTTCGGCAAGAACACCACTGATGGGGTGAATAAACTCGCGTATAGATTAAATCTTTCTAAGGAGGACGTAGTAATCTGTTCTCTAATGGATCATCACTCGAACGATTTGCCATGGAGAAAATTTGCATCGGTCATCCATTCTGGAATTAATAAAGACGGCTCGCTTGATTTGAATGATTTGAATAAAAAAGTTGAGAAATACAAGGAAAGACTTAAACTAATCGCAATTACTGGAGCTGCGAATGTAACAGGCATAATAAATCCAATTCACGAAATTGCAGAAATTGCCCACAAAAACGGTGCAAAAATTCTAATTGATGCGGCACAGCTCGCACCTCATCGTGCGATTGATATCAAACCGGATAATGATATTCAGCATATTGATTTCATTGTTTTTTCTGCTCATAAAATGTACGCACCATTCGGGACAGGTGTTTTGATTGGACCGAGATCGGTTTTTGAAGAAGGAGACCCTGAATTCGTGGGCGGCGGAACTGTCAATATTGTGACTGAGAGAGAAGTGCATTGGACACATTTACCTGATAAAGAGGAGGCAGGCACACCCAACCTAATTGGAGCAGTGGCACTTGCTTCAGCAATGAAAGTGCTGGATGAGATCGGCATGGATAAAGTTGAAAAGCACGAGATTGAATTAACGAAATACGCCTATGATAAAATTACCAAAATTCCTGAGATAAACATTTTAGGACCTTCAAAATTTATTTCATACAAGGATAAACTCGGGGTACTCACGTTTAACGTAGATCGTATGCATAATTCTCTAGTGGCTTCAATTTTATGTTTCGAAGGCGGAATTGGAGTTAGAGATGGATGTTTTTGTGCTCATCCTTATATTAAACATTTACTTGGAGTGACAGAAGAAGAATCAAAGGATATGATTAAAAATATTCAAGCTGGAGACAGAATGAATCTTCCCGGTGCTGTTCGAGCAAGCTTTGGTATTTATAATACAATTGATGAGATTGATTTATTTTTAGAGATGCTGCACCGGATTGTGAAAAAAGATTTCAAAGGGAAATATATTCAGGATAAAATTACTGGCGCTTACTTTCCGGAGGGATTTGAAGTAGATTACCAAAAATATTTTTCTTTAGTCTGATAGATTTTTCTGATGAAGATTTATCAGATCATAACTTCTACATCTGACAAATCATTGTTCCGCTATAATTCTCATATCGACAATTTTCGATTTACCTTTTCCTGCTTTTACAATTAAAGGATTGATATCAAATTCTTTTATTTGAGGGAAATCATTTATCAGGTTTGAACAAATAACCATAGTCTCGGCGATGTTGTTTATGTCGACTTTCGTTTCTCCGCGATATCCTTTTAATAGCGGATAAATTTTAGACTGCCTTATCAAGTCAATTGCTTTTGATTTTGTTACTGGAGCTAAAGTAAAATTATCATCCTTAATAAGTTCAACCAATTTTCCGCCGGCTCCAAACATAATTACCGGGCCAAAACTTGGATCACGGAATCCGCCGATAATAACTTCAGTTCCCCCTTCAACAAATTCTTGGATAATGTAATGAACGTTTTTCTCACTAATCTTATTTTTATTTAGATTTTGGATGATTTGGTTAAACGCCGATCGGAGTTCTTTCAGGTTTTTTATATTAATAATTACTCCGCCGATATCAGATTTGTGAATGACATCGAGAGATTCAACTTTCAGCACGACCGGAAACTTCAAGGAACTAATTTTCTTTTTGGCTTCTTGAAAATTCTTTACGAGGAGACTTTGAGCAATTGGCAGCTTAAGTTTTTTACAAATTGCCTGAACATCTTTTTGAGGTATAATTCCTTTTGCGGTTAATTTTTTTTGTAAATATGATTTTTCGTTCAAAGAAAGTTTCTGCTCATACTTAACTGATTTAGTTAATTTTTCAATTCTTGGTTTTCTTCCACATAAATGTCGAAGTATTTTTGGTGGAAGCTCGAGAGATTTATAAATCACAGCATCTTCATTGCCGATCTCTTTCCACTTATCCCAAAATTTCGGAAGAGGAAATGCTGAGATCAAAACTGGCTTGACAGACTTTTTTTGAACAACTGCTATTGATGATAAAACATCAAATGAATCAATCATCACAGGCTTAACAAAAATTACAAACAGTGAATCAACGTTTTCATCTTCTAAAAGTATTTCAGAAGCAGTTTTGTAAATCTCCGCAGTTGCACCGGGAAGCATATCAATTGGATTCCCGAAGCTTGATTCGGCGAGTAAAATTTCCTTAAGTCTTTTTATTGTTTTATCGCTTAGGGAGCTAAGTCTCAAATTGTTCTTTTCAAGTTGATCGACCAATAATATTGCAGGCCCACCAGCATTTGTGAGAACCGCAACTCGATTTCCTCTTGGAATTGGAATTTTCTGAAACGTCGAAGCAGTTTCAAACATCTCTTCAACTGTTTCAACACGGATTGCGCCGCATTCGTTTAAGACAACTTCAACTATTTTATCAGACGAAGCCAATGCCCCGGTGTGAGAAATAGCAGCTTTTGTTCCCGCTTCAGATCGAGCCGCTTTTAAAACTATTACTGGCTTTTTAGACGAAATATTTTTTGTCGTTTCAAAAAACTTTTTTCCATTCTCAAATGATTCAAGATACATTGCGATTACGTCTACATTGGGATTAATTGCCCAATATTCAAGCAGATCATTCTCGTTTACATCTGCTTTGTTTCCAACGCTAATGAATTGCCCGAATGAAAATCCAGTTTGAGAAATTGTGTTCAGCACCGCCGCTGCAAGTGCGCCGCTTTGAGATAGTAAGGCAATCTGCGAATATTTTGGAAGTTCTGCCGCGAACGTAGCGTTCAACCTAATCAATGCTTCTGTATTGATCACGCCCATACAGTTCGGCCCAATCAATCTGATCTGATTCTCTTTTGCAATTCGTATTAATTCTTTTTCAAGCTCAGCACCTTCGCCGCCGA
>VGVX01000084.1 GCA_016873845.1 Ignavibacteria bacterium | reverse complement strand
GGCACCGAGACTTTCCTCCTGCCATCTTTTTGTGAAGACGTAGAGTGCAAATATTATATGTACATAAAAGAAAAAAGCTGTTATCATATTTTCAAAATCAATTTACGAAGAAAGAAAGTAAATCACACGAGTTTCTTGCGATAAGAGTTTATAGACGAAAGCACATTATTCATGTTATACAATAGATTATCGATCAACCAGGGGTAAAATTACTATTTGATTTATCTACTCTGAAGATTATTTGCTTGAAATATTGTGGAACATGAATATTCATTTTGAATTTGGAAAAGGGAGTGCAAATAATACTGTGTAAATGGTTAATAAGGAGTTGATCTAAATGCTGTTGGGCGTAGCGAAACAACATTTACCTGTTAAAATAATTCACTAAATTATTAACAAATCAGAAAGGAGATTTGCACGATGGAATTAACCGCTGAAATGATCGAGCAGCTTAAAGCCGATTTCAAAAAAGCTAAAACCTATCAGACTTTATGGGCGAAGCTGGAGTTATTAAAAAAATAATCGAGGCAACGCTTGAAGGAATGCTCGATGCCAAATTGACCGAACATCCTGGCTATATTAAATATTCACCAGCTGGAAAGAACAGCGGTAATAGTCATAATTGCAAAACTAACAAAACGCTGAAAAACGAAAATAGTGAATTAGATATCATTGTTCCGCGAGATAGCAAACGATACATTTGCTCCAATCGTTGGGAAAAGAATATGAATCGTCTATCTAGCAAAAGAATGGCATAATCGTCCCGTTGAATCAATTTACCCAATTGTATTTTTTAATGCCTCCATTACAGGCTAAATAACGAAGGTAAGGCAATAAATAAAGCCGCTTATACATACTTAGCGATTGATACAACTGGAAAAAAAGACTTGCTCGGTTTATGGGTTTCGGAATCAGAAGGAGTTGACATTTGGCTTAATGTTTTGATTGAAATCAAAAACAGTGGAGCCAATGATATTCTCATTGCTTGTAGAGATGGACCTAGAGGATTTTCAGAGGCAATTAACACAGTCTTTCCAAAGACAGAAATCAAACTCTGTATTATTCAATTGATAAGAAACACTTTTAAGTACATTAATAGCAAAGACCAGAAGTCGTTCATGAAAAATATGTTAGGAATTTATAGTGCTCTGACTGAAGAAGCTGCTTTAATCGCTCTTGATAAACTTGAGGAATTTTGGTCAGCAAGGTATTCGCTGACACTAAAAATCTGGAGAAACAACTGGGTTCATGCTGCAACTTTATTTAAATACCCAGAAGAGATCAGAAAAATTATTTATACCAGCCGTCAAATGACTGACTGTTAAAACAGTTCATCGTCAGTTTGAAAAGTTACTGAATAAAAAAGCATTTTCCCCAATGATGATGCTATTAAAAAAATGCTTTTTTTGGCTAATAGAGATTTATCCAAAAAATGGACTTTTATACCTGTCAAGAAAAGGAAGGTAACTAGACTATTGGGGCATTAAAGCGAGATTAGTGGGACAGTCCAACTCCCTTCTTGAAGCTAGCAGCCCATATTTGGAGAAATAAATAATGAATTAAGATATGATTTTGATTTAAACGTTTTATGGTTTTGTCATGTGAAATTTAAACATCATTTCCCCTCAATTCGACGATACCTTCTTTTTTAATATCCTTCATACTTTAACAAAAAAATAAATTTTCACAAAAACTTTAATTCCATAATTCTGTTATTTTTTCTTTTGCTGTGTTGCAATTATTAAAACAAATAATTATATTATATAAGATGTACTTTTCATTGGTTACTAAAGTTTTCATTTTTTAACCAGTGAATACTCTTGGTTTTTGATTGCATTCTTGAAGTGTGCATTAAATAAAATCAATTAATAAATTGAGACGGCTATATGAAATTATCAAAATTACTCTTGCTACCTTTGATAGCGTTTATTCTTCTCTCATGTTCTAGCGTTAAACCTCCCATTACTTCAACTTTGACTGAAAATGAACCTCAAATAAGCAAAACCAACGACAGCAAATTTGAAAAACGCCTAAAACGAAAAGTAGCTATTGCACGATTCACAAATGAAACTAAATATGGGCAAGGCTTTTTCTATGACAAAAATGAAGATCGTCTTGGAAAACAAGCCATGGATATTTTTTCTACAAGATTAGCTTCAACTGAAAAATTCATTATGCTAGAACGAGCTGATTTAGAATACCTCAATAGAGAAAAACAAATCGGAAATTTGGGAACTCTTGACATTTCTGCTGATTATTTAATACTTGGTTCTGTAACTGAGTTCGGCCGAAAGGCTACAAGTGATGTTGGGATTTTTAGTAGAACTAAAAAGCAGACAGCTTATGCAAAAGTTAGCGTTAGACTTATTGAGGTAAATACTGGACAGATAATATATTCGGAAGAAGGTGAGGGCGAAGCAATATCAGAATCAGAAACGGTTCTAGGTATGGGAACAACTGCAGCTTATGATGCAACTCTCAATGATAAAGTTATCTCAGCAGCTATATCAAAACTTGTCAGCAACATCTCCGAACGCTTACTTGATAAATCATGGCGTTCATATCTTTTAACTTATGAAAATGATACTTACTTAATCGCTGGTGGTACACTTCAGGGTATAAAAGAGGGTGATATCTTCACAGTATTTAAACGGGGGAAAAAAATCATTAATCCACAAACAAATTTTGAAATTGAACTTCCTGGTACATCTGTTGGGCAGTTGAAGGTAATTTCCTTAATACCCGGTGATGTAAATTCTGAATTTTCAATATGTGTTAAAGTTTCAGGTGAACTGCCATTAACAGATTTTAATGACTTTTACATTCAAGAAAATTAAAATGGAGGATGATAATGAAATTAACCATTATTATTATTTTTTCTTTACTAGTTATCTCATGTGGAGGTTACAATTCCAGTATATTACAAAAATCTGAAAAAAGTTTTTTGAAATTTGTTGGTAACAAAGAGCTAATTACATTTTCTGTCGATGAGGGTATCCGCATACCCAACAATCTTGAAATTGAACTATATGAAATAAAACCTGGTAAGCATAACATTAAAGTCTACCGCGATAATCGGCTAATTGTGGATCGAACTATTTTCGTTGATAACCAGACTATTTTTGAGGTAGTGTTACCATGAAAATCTATCGCATAATATTATTTTCTGTTTGTTTAATATGTCTAGGTTGTATTCCACCAAAAACTACCTTTTACTGGGGTGATTATTCTTCAACCCTTTATGAATTGAAAAAAAATCCTGATGACAGAACACTAGATGATCATAAAAAAGAACTTTTATTAATATTCGATGAATCTGATAGATTAAATTTAAAAGTTCCACCTGGTTTATATGCTGAATATGGTTATATTCTTCTAAAAGATGGTCATGAAATAGAGGGCTTGGAATATTTGGATAAAGAATTATCACTTTATCCGGAGTCAAAAGTTTTTATTTATCGTTTGAAATCTGAAATTGCTAGGAGAAAAAAATGAAGATAGTATTAAAGTTTTTATCATTTAGTTTCTTCATGGTTCTTTTTGGATGCAATACATACATCACAAAAGAAGAATTTTCCCCTGAATTATATTCTGAACGGCCAATTACAATACTCGTTTTGCCCCCTATCAATAACACTACTGCATCTGATGCAAAAGAATATTATTCAACTACTGTGTCGGAGCCACTGGCCAATAGTGGATATTACGTATTACCAATTGAGGTCGTAAATGATATTTTACAACAAGAGGGACTTTTTGATACTGAAACACTCGAAAGTATCCCACTACAGAAATTTTTTGAATATTTTGGTGCCGATGCAGTTTTAAGCGTAACTTTAGAAAAATGGGATATTCAATTTTTATTAACATCGGGTAGCGTTACAGTCAAAGTCTCGTGTCAATTACAATCAACACACACAGGCAAGATTCTATGGTATTATGATGATGAGATCTCTGTCAGTACGACAGGTGAGACGGGCGGGGCTAAAGGTTGGGCCGGTTTATTAGTCCAAGTATTAACTACTGCTGTTAAGACAGCAACGCAAAGTTATATCCCAATCGCTCGTAAAGTTAATAGTCAAATATTCATTACATTACCTTTCGGCAAATATCATTCAGAATATGATACAGATAAGAGTTATCAAATTAAAAAAAAATAAACTCTAACAATGAAAAAAATATTTGTTATTTACTAACAAGTTTTTAGAATATATATAAAAAAATAAATTTAGTTTGTACGAATTTTGTTGCTTAACATTAATTATTCGTTTGTCCAGTAGTCCTACTAAATAATATCTGTGCTAGAAATAAATTTTCTTTTGTTTAACCCTAGAACTTTATGAATGCTAATCGTAAAATTGAAATTTGACCCGCTTGTAAAAATAGTCAATTAATCGATTTTTGGCACTCATGAGAATTGGTTAGATGCAAAAAATGTAAACATAAATTATTTGCAGGCAAGAAAAAATTCCTTAATAAAGTATTCGCTTTGATATATTATATTAAAAATCGTTGGTCTCCTGACTTGTGATTTTTAGTATGACAAAATTAGTTTATAAAAATTAGTTTTTGGTCAAATTCTTAGTTTCTTTAACATTGTATCTATCTCTGGGTTGAGTTCAGTCCTAAGAATAATTTCCTCGCCACTTAATCTATTCTTTAATCTTGCGTCGGTTATGCTCTTCTGCATGAAGTTTTGATCCCGGTTGTATTATTCTTGCAATAACCAGATCAAGTAGAAACTGATCCCTATGACGATGAAAGCTGAATTTCTTGCATAACGCATAAAGAACTTCATAGAGTAAACCATAACGGAAACCAAGATATTGAATGTCGTTGATATGAATTAAGTTGGAGTGTTTTTCGTTTGGAAATAGCGACTGTTGTTTTGTTAGTTTGTAAATATACCCGCTTGCAAGTTGTTTTAGTTTTTTTAACTCATCAAGATTGTGTGAGCTACCGATATGTTTAATGATAATCATTCTCCTATTTACATATCGAACGACTTGTATAGCTGTCGCATCGGAGGAAGTTTTGGTAACTCTTATGTGAAATTGGCTCAAGTTGATTGCTTAGTATGACAAATGATTTCAAAAACATCGTTTTTGAACAAAATTCGAAACTTTTTTGGACTTTTTTTTTAGTTGTCACAAGTCTGGAAAAAGAATTCCACTATAGTAAGAATCGTTAAAAGATTGTATCTCGTTTGTAATATTTTCCGAAACCTTACGGCTCAATGAAAAGAGATACATAAATGATGAAAGCGTCCAGCCAACCGAAAAGATAATTCCAATTAAAACTATGACTACAAATGCCGCTACGATACTTTCTTCCTGCCATCGCTTTGTGAAAATATAGAAACTGAAAATTATATGAACATAAAATAGAAATACCGTGATCATACAAAATCAAAATTGTTTTTAATTATTTTCGAACTGCTAATGGTGGGATCCCTTCGGAAAAAGAATCTGTATTCTTAGCTGACATTGAGCCGCTTTTTAATTAGTGAAATCCCTATCAATCCGCCAATTGCAGCAAAAATTGTGTTCACAATAAAATTTGTAAAGAAGATCGAAATGGTCAGCACCAAACTGAATCTTTTTTCTTCGATTTCCTTTGCCATATCCAGAATGATGTTCGGAATATCTGTTATTTGAACATATTCCTTAATTATGAAAATAGCATCGTCAACTGGATTTGTTTTTGAAACAGCGATAATGATGGATTGAAAAACAGCATCAAAGACTCCCGAAATTAATCCGATTAAAAGTCCCATGATCATCGCTTCTGAAGTTTGAAGTCTGAAACCTTCATCACCATGCGATTGCTTGAAAACCAGATAAACTCCAAGTCCGCCGGCAAGAGGAGTGAACACGCAGCAATTCATCGCTTGGATTATTGGGATAATGCTTATTACTGCGACTCCAAAGCCGCATACGAGAGCAGGTAATAGTCTTTTACTTTGCATAATTAGTCTTGTAGTAAATTTCTTTTGATAAATTTGTTAAGCTTGATTTAATGAAAAAAGAAAATGGAATGGTGAGAAAAAATCCAGTCACAAATCGAATTGCATTCCCCGAATTATACATTGCTGACTTGCTTAGGATGATATCGAAACAAAATGGTGCAGCGAACAAAATGAGGATTATAAGCTGGCTACTGAACATTAATCCATCGAATCTACTTCTGATTTTTGAAACTGAGAAGAGCAGAATTCCAGCAATCAATCCTGTATATATTCCAAAACATCTTGAACAGATCAACATGCTTATCCCGTCGAATCCAAAACATCTATCTGAAATTTGATGACAAGTCAAGCCGTACAAATATTTTGCTGACAACTGTGAGATAATTTCATTTGGAGATATCATTGGGGTAAATGAAAGTGTGATCCACAATCCTAAAATCAGGGAAAAGAATAAATTCAAATAAAGATTAATTTTTTTCTCGGTCATCTGATTCAATATTAGATTATTAGTTGTATAAAATCAATGAAATGAATCAAAAAAAATATGGGATAGTACGTTGATGACGCTGATTAGACAGAAACTTCGACAAGCTCTTTCCTAGTTTCGCTGAGATTATGGACACATTTCAGCTCTCAAACTCACAACAAATAATTATGATTTCCGTGGTTTGTTTGGATAAATGTTATGATTTACTTAAATTTGCACCTCAAAAAAGGAAAAGAATATGGCAAGAATATGCGAAATATGTGGAAAAGGACCGGTAACCGGGAATAACGTGTCACATGCGCACAATCGTACGAGAAGAAGATGGTTACCGAATTTGCAAAAGGTTAAAGCAAAGGTTGGAAAATCCGTCAAGACAATGAACGTTTGTACATCTTGTATTAAATCCGGTCGAGTATTAAAAGCCGCATAATTAAACGGCGGCTTTTATTTTCCCCTTCTCAAAACTTTTATTTCATCACCCAACAATAAATAGATCGAATCAGATTTGATTTTCATTTCTTTTATCGGTGATTCAAATTTTTCTGTCATCAAAATTTGTTGAATTCCATCCGTCGTTAATTGAAATAATTTTTCTTGACTGACTAAAAAAATAATTTCATTCTGGAATCCAAAATCGATTATTCGAATTTTACCTAATTGAATTTCTCTTATTGGATTTCCAAATTGATCGAAGATTTTTATTTTGGACTCATCGAGCACATAAACTTGTTGATTGACATCGACCCTTATCTTAATAGGCTTATTGAGAAAAATATCTCCCGACTCAAATCCGCCGAAAATTCTTTCTACCTTACTGAATCCATTTAATTTTATAACTCGCTTATTCTTGCTGTCGAGAATATACAAATCACCAGTTGTCGAAAGATCGATTGATATTGGATACTCCAGCTTGAATGAAGTTAAATCTCGTCCGGAAATTGAAAACTGCCCAATGAAATTTAAATCTTTATCAAACTTTTGGATTCGGTGGTTCCCATAATCTGCAACGAAAACTTCAAGCTGAGTAGCACAAACAGCTTTCGCATCATCGAACAAGCCATCGGTCCAGCCGTATCCACCGATAGTTTTCAGAATTTTTCCCTCACTATTCAATTTTATTACTTCGTTATCTTCACTATTTACGATGTAAAATTGCTGTAAATCATTTATGCTAAAAGATGAAGCGGAAGCTGGAAGTGAGATCGTCTTCTCGACATAATAAATGTTCTGTTGAAAGACTGCCGAAAAAAAGTATGTACCAATTATAGCTAAAAATAAATGCATATATTAGATGGTTCTATACGTGCTTCGAAAAATTCACTAATTAATTTGTTTAAAGTTGCAAAATTTAAAGGTATTGAACAAATTAAAATAAATCGAACCACTTGATTCAGTGAAAAACCATAAAAAAATTTTAATACTCACGGAATGAAATTTTCTTCACTCAATAAAAATTTTTTGAAAGCAGGAATTATCGATTGGCTTTTGGACGCCGATATTTCTCTTCACTTCCAAACTCGAAAATATCTGCTGGAACAAGACGCGGAGGGATTAGTTTCTCTCCAAAATAGAATTCAATTAGAAGGATGGGGGAAAAAAATATTAACTAAACGAAGAAGTGATGGGCATTGGGGCAGAGGTTATTATCAGCCCAAGTGGACTTCTACTCACTATACCCTGCTCGATCTACGCAATCTTGAATTCCCCAAAGAGAACCCACTTGTAAAAGAGAGTGTCGATTTGGTCCTGCGAGCACCAGTCGGCACCAGAGGTGGAATAAATTTAGCAAAAACAATTCACGAAAGCGATGTATGCATCAATGGAATGATTCTAAATTATTCATCCTATTTTTTACCTGATGATGTGCGGTTAAAACTAATTGTAGATTATCTACTCGAAGTTAAGATGGGTGATGGCGGGTGGAACTGTGCTTATCTCAAGGGTGCATCACATAGTTCTTTGCATACAACCTTAAGTGTTTTAGAAGGATTGAACGAGTTCAAATCGTGTCGTGTGAATTATCGACTGAACGAAATTATTCTCGCTGAAAAATTGGGAATAGAATTTCTTCTCGTTCATCATCTTTATAAATCGCATCGAACGGGAAAAATAATTGATCCCAAAATGTTGAGACTTTCTTATCCTTCTCGATGGCGGTACGACATTCTTAGAGCGTTAGATTATTTTCAGAAAGCGAAAATTAAATTTGATCATCGAATGAGTGATGCTCTCAATGTTATCAAGAAAAAACAATATATAAATGGAACTTGGCTGCTGCAGGCTCCTCACGAAGGTGAAGTGCATTTCGAAATGGAAAAGGTTGGAAAACCAAGCAGATGGAACACTCTGCGAGCACTTCGAGTGCTTCAGTTCTATGAACAATTTGTTTGATTTGCTTTCATTTATTTTTTTAAAGATATTAGAACAGAGTAATTCTTCGATTTGAATAGTGTCTTGGAAGTTTACTAATTCATTTTGCAATTTACATTTTACATTTTGAATTGTCTTGCCCTGTGGTGTAATTGGCAACACGTCTGACTCTGGATCAGAAAAGTCTAGGTTCGAGCCCTAGCAGGGCAGCTATTGATATTGATTGGAGGGAAAATGAGTACTATCTTAAATCATCTGAATTATTACCGCCTGCCTTGGAACCTCGCTGATAACTCAATCTCCTGGCTTGAGCCTACTTTCAATTGTAATCTTGCTTGCGATGGCTGTTACCGTAGAAATGAAAACAACAGTCACAAACCTTTGGAAGTCGTGAAAGAAGAACTTGAAGTTTTTACACGGCTTCGAAAATGCGACGGAATTTCAATTGCTGGCGGCGATCCACTGGCACATCCTGAAATGTTGAAATCGTAAAAATCATTAAAGAGATGAACATCAAACCGATCATCAATACAAACGGCGGACTGCTCACAAAAGAATTATTGCTCGAATTAAAAAAAGCAGGTGTATTTGGATTCACATTTCATATTGATAGCAAGCAGGGAAGACCCGGATGGAAAAATAAAAATGAAATCGAACTGAATGAACTCCGCTATCATTTTGCACGAATGCTTGCTGAAGCAAGAAACATATCCTGCGCCTTCAATGCTACGATATATGAAGACACTGTGCAGTATGTTCCTGAATTAACCAAATGGGCACAAAGAAATATCGATATTGTTCAAGTGATGGTTTACATCATTTACCGTGCAGTAAACAATGATAAGGTCGATTTTTATCTAGGTCCCAAAAAAATCGATATGAGCCAGCTTGTGTATAACGAAGAAATTGAAGAACGTGTCGATATCAAAGCTCAGGAAATTGTAGATGAAATCAGAAAGACTTATCCCGAATTTGAACCCTGTGCTTATTTAAATGGTTCGGAACAAGCGGATTCATTCAAGTGGCTGCTGACAGGACGAATCGGCACACCGAATAAAATTTTTGGTTATATGGGAAAGAAGGGAATGGAAATCGTGCAAACGTTTTATCATTTGTGGAATGATAAGTACCTCGCATACGCTCACCCAAAAATGACAAGAACTGGAAGATCGATGCTTCTTTTAGGATTGATGGATAAAGGCTTGAGAAAAGTCGCCGCCAATTACCTCAAAAATCCTTTTAACATTTTTAAGAAATTGCATTATCAAACTGTGCTGATAATACAACCGGTTGATTTTCTTGAAGATGGAAGGCAAAACATGTGCGACGGCTGTCCCGATATAACAGTTTGGAATGGAAAGCTTGTTTGGTCGTGTAGAATGGAAGAGCAAATGACATTTGGTCACAATGTTAGGACATATCCGAAAGATTTTCTAAATT
>VGVX01000083.1 GCA_016873845.1 Ignavibacteria bacterium | reverse complement strand
GAATGCTGAGATGACGCGGAAATCCCGCTATCTTTTGTGCGATGTTTACGATTGTTTTCCACGGCTCATCGTTGAACTTCAAATGACGAGCTTCGGGAAATTTTTCTGCAAGATGCGGAAGATTCTCGGCACTTGTCCATGGAATGAAATGGCTGAATTCCGAAATCTCGGTTTCACTAATTCCAAAAACTTTTGCAACTTCTCGAAAAGCCGATCGCGCACGGAATGTTACAGTTGTAGAAATCATTGCAACATGGTCAGTTCCATATTTATCAAAAACGTATTTCACAATTGTATCGCGCTCTTTCCAAGAAAAATCCAAATCAACATCGGGCGGCGATGAACGGCCTAAATTCAAAAATCTTTCGAAGTATAAATTATGTTCAAGCGGATCGACTTGTGTTAATCCCAAACAATATGCGACAATGCTATTTGCTGCCGAGCCGCGACCAATCATCATCATACCAAGTTTTTTTGCTTGCTGTGCTATATCCCAAACAATTAAAAAATAATCTGAAAATCCAAGTTGGTCAATCACGCTAAGTTCTTCTTGTAAACGGTTAACTGCTTTCTCTGTAATTGGTTGATATTTTTGCGATAATCCTTGAAAGGCAATTTTCCATAAATATGAAAACGAATTTTCGTTTTTGTGGAGCAAGAATTTCGGATGTTTATATTTACCAAGCTCTAAATCTACATTACACGCACTTGCAATTTTTTCAGTATTCTCAATTGCTTCTGGCAAAACTTTCCAAAGTTTATTCATCTCATCGGGCGGTTTGAAATATTGTTCTTCTTCGACTAAATTGTCATCTGTTAAACTTGAAAGAGTCGTATTTTTTTTGATTGCAGTTAAAACTTTGTGAAGTAAGAAATCTTCTTTATTGATAAAATGAATTACGTTAGTTGCTGCAATCGGCATGTTATTATTTTGAGTGAAGTTATAAAGTTCTCGACAAATTTTTTTTCGTTTTTGTGTTAAGAACATTTCAACGTAGATAGTGCGGAGTGCGGAGTTCGAAATATGAAGTTTCAGTTGGTTAAGCAATTTAATTGACGATGTGATAATGATTACATCGCTATTGCGGATGTTTTTTTCATTCGACATTTCTTTACAAAATATTTTACTCAGTACTTCGGGCAATGAAAACTTCTCCTCCAATTGTCGTTGTGTGATTAGCTCACAAATTTTTGAATAACCAATTCTATTTTTTGCAAGAAGAACAGCGTTGATTTCCGAATCGTTCGGATCATTTAGATAAACCCCAAGTATTGGCTTAATGTTTGCTTCAATTGCGAGTTGAGCAAACTGAATAAGTCCATACATCCCGTTTGTATCGGTAAGTGCAAGTGAATGCATGGAAAAATTTTTCGCAGTTTCAACTAGTTTTTCGATTGATGCTGCACCACTAAGCAATGAATAATTTGAGTGAGTGTGAAGGTGAATGAACATTTTATCTGGAGATGATAACTAAGATTGAAATGTAGAGCGAAGATTTACTTCGCTCTATAAAATTATGCTTATGTTTTATCTTTCTGATATTTACTACCGCATGTAGATTCATCTACCGAAGGTAAACAAACTTCTTTGTCGAACTAAACGAATTTACAGTTAGTCGATACAAATAAATGCCTGAACTCAATCCATACTTACCGGCATCAAACTCTACTTCATACTCTCCAGCTTGCCTTGGCTCATTAACAAGTACGGCAACTTCACGACCGAGGATGTCAAAAATCTTGAGCGCAACAGGTCCTGATTCTTTAATTGAATAACGAATCTTTGTAGTTGGGTTAAAAGGATTGGGGTAGTTTTGAGAAAGATCATAACTCATAGGAGCTGTTTGTAAATTTTGAATTATAATCTTATCGGAACTGAATTTTTTACTGAAAAGATTATCAACTTTCTGATTAAGACTTTCTATAGTACTATAATGTTCTTGTGAAGACTTACCCAATCCAGCTGGTGGATGATAGTTAAGTAACCGAACCATTAATATTTCTAAAGATGCATAGAATTCTTCATCTGTCTCTGGATTTGAAAGAATTATGTGTTCTAATTGACTCAATGCATCTATATACTCTTCGGCCGAAACCTGATAACTAATTTTTATTCCTTCAATAAAATCTTGCATTAAAGTGTCTGAAATCGCTATAAGATTATCTTCAAATTGCTGAATGTAATATGCATATTCTGATGAAGTTGCACCTAGCAATTTTAGAATTGCTAACATTCTAAAATATGCGCTGATACTTTCGGCTTCATCGCCATAATTTTCAATAATATAACTATACAATTCTTTTGCATCATTGTATAATCTTTCATCGAACATTTGATTTGCCTGAGCGAGTAACTCTTCAAGTATACTAATATTTATCAGTCCTACATCCCTTGCATAAATCGTATCAAGGATATTATTGTTTAAATCAATTAATAGTCTATATTCTGGCCTGCCGACAGGCGGAATAGGTTCAGATGTGAGATAAGGAATATAGGCAACATTTATATTTAAAAATCTACCGGTAGGATCAAATGGAGGTGGAAAATCTGGATTATTACCCCAATATGTATATTTTGCATTTAAAGTACTAGATGCACCAAACAGTCTCGTTCCAGATATTAGATAAAGAGTGCTAAATGGTAAACCAACCCTGTCATCTTTTACAGAATTATAACCTCTCTCATTACCATTAAATATTAATGCTGAATTATCAATATAGATCTCCGAATTGTCACCAAAACTATAATCCATTTGGCCATTGTTAAAAATTTTATTAAAGCCAGCCGCGTCGTAGATTAAGCTTGAACTACCTTCAAGATTGGGTACATCTGGAGCCAAATTTGCTGTACTTTGTTCAGCAAGATATAATCCGTGCTGGAAATTCTCTGAAATAATATTTTGCCCAAACTTGAACGAAGACTTAACCAACTGTGCTCCTCTGAAAAATGACTGAATTTTGTTTTTAAAACATAAACCTTCACTTGATAATGCAAATATTCCGATGCTTTCATTATGATTTCCAGTAATAATGTTTTTAACAATATTACTATTTTGGGTATTATATAACCAAACTCCCCACCTTGCATTTATTTGATTGCCATGTATGGTTATAGCTGGCAGATTCACAGCAAGGATGCCGTACCTCTGTGAATTTATCTTATTGTTAACTAAATAAACTTTATTTATAATAGGATCGATTATTGCAATCCCTGCCCCAATAGTAGAGTTAATTTCACAATTTTCTATTCTGACTTCATTTGTTCCAATACTACCATAGACGCCAAATGTAGAGTAGAGTATTTTACTATTTTTTAATTTTAATATACCACCATTATTGATAAAAATACCAAAGCTAACTCTTGTTGGCTCGTACTCAAATGTTACGTTTTCGGCATCAAGAGTACCACCATTAGTTACGTCAATGCGAGAACCATTTCTTAGATAAATCTTTGAAGGACCTGTTATCTTTAATATTGCTCCATTTGTAATTGTTATTGAACGATCAATGTAAAGATTATCTGCTTTTATGGTAGAATTTTTATCAACAATGTAAACATCGTTACCTTTAACAAGATCAACCTTAGCGGCTCCATTTTCTAAACGGAAATTTTTAAGAGCAAAACCACTCATTAAATTCCTGCCAAAATTTTCATATTGATTTACCAAATTTGAGCTCGGGTTTGTATAAAATGAAAAATCTTGTGGGGCATAAGGAGAGAAGAAACAATTATCACTGCCAATTCTAAAATCATTCCATGAGCCTTTCCAAATTCCACTTTCTTTCCAGGTATAACTACCTCTAACCATTAAGCTATCTAATCCGTGAACAATATTTGGTATTGGTTCACCGCTAACAATATTTCTAAATTTACGGGTCCACATATTTGTATCATCAATCCACTCCCATTTGCCGTGCGCACTTTCTAATGAAATAGATGCAGTTAGTCTATTATCAAAACTATAAGAATTTGAACCATCATCTATCCATCGCCAGATTAATATTCCTTTACCTTCACTGATGTTTCCAGTATTAGGCAAAGGCCAATTTACATTCCAATAGATAGGCGAGGACCTATCGTAGTAAGTCAGTAAAAATTTAGTTTTTCTATATTCATTCGGATTTGTTTCATCATTCCAAATAGCGTAGATAGGATGATTTGGATCAGATTCAAAGTCCTTGAATTCGATTGTTTGTGGGTCGGTTATTCTTGTTAAGTTTGCCCAACCAAGTTTTAATCTGAAAAGCGGATTAAATAAACTTGGAACATTATGAAAACCCTGGCTTAGGTCGAAATATCCCATACCATACCATCTGGAATCGCCCATCGCATGTTCGATATCTGGAAAATTGAAAAAGCTGTGTGTTAGTTCGTGAAGTTCAATAAAGAGCATTTTATATAAACTACCTTGTACAGCCGCGGTATTATGTGGTGTTAAAAGTCCGCCAAGAGCAATTTTAACATATTCTGTTGTACTACCGGGACGAAGATCATTAGTTGCGAATTCGTATCCTTCTATTAGAGGCCAACCATTTAAGTTATCATTTGCTTGTTTTGCAACACAAAAAGCTAAATGATCAACATAGCCATCGCTATTTCTATCCCCTTCATTAAAATCGAATAATAAATCGGCTTACTGTATTACTTCCCGTATTTTATCTGCCGGGTAAGGCCATTGGTAAACTCCATTGATTTTAAATAGTTCAACATTATCACCAGTAATGTTCTTCACAATTAATTTTACATCTACATTAAATTTATTGAAAGAACAATCTTTAAAATAGTTTTCTAAATAGTCTTTAAATTTTAAATGGTAATATGGATAGCTAACAATTGGGTCTTGCCCATCAGCGACAGCAAGAATTACACAAAGAGTTCGTCTTTCCCCTATTGGAGGAATAGTTGGTGGACCAATTCCCAAGTTTGGATTATTGTCAGCATTAAATTCGCAATTAAATTCTGAAGGTTTTAAGTCAATCGAATCGGGAAAGGATTGACTATATGAAATAGTTATAAACGATAGAAATAAGGCGATAATTAAAATTAAATTTTTCATTGTTTACTCTCCTTTTTAATCGTTATTTAATTAAAATTAATTTGGTGGACATAAATCCGTATTTTGTTTTTAACATAGCCAAGTAAACCCCGCTTGGTAATCCTTCTGCATTGAATTCAGTTTTATATTCTCCTATATCTTTTTCTTCTTCTATTAATCTCTTCACTTCCTTCCCTAAAATGTTATAGATTTTTAGCTCCACCTTAGTAGGTGAATTAATTGTATATTTTAGAGTTGTCTGTGAGTTGAATGGATTTGGGTATGCTGGTAAAAGATTAAGCTCTTTTGGTAATTGTATCTCTGTTTTGTCTTTTATGTTTGTAAGAACCGAATCGCCATTTTCGTCTATTATCATTCTGCTCTTATAAATAGTTAGATAATTTCCACCGCTATCGTAGTTTGCTGTAAAGTACATTGTTTTACCATCAGGTGTTAAAAAAGGATACTCTTCTCGCCGTCCTTTATATTTACCTATTAAATATAAACTATCAGCTATAAAGCATATGTTTAATTTATAAGGGTATCTATAATTCAAACCAGAACTATCCATATAAGCAACATATAAGTCATTGTTTTCAAGACCTGACCAATATTCCCCCTGATATTCTTTTTTCGTATCAGGAGAAATCCACTGTCCAAACTGCGAAAATGTTTGGCCTCGTTCAGAAGGAAAATATTCTGGTCTGCTAAAAGTTTTAGTTTCTTTGTTATAATAAGTAATTCTCCCTTGACTGTCCTTTGATATTATAACAGTAGTATCATTTAAAAAACTGCTAACACCCCAGTATCCTCCGGTTCCTATGCCATTGTCACGCAAAGGATAAGAACTATCCCAATCTTTTAAGGAATCATTCCAGAAGCTTATACCAATTTGTCCAGTAAGCCCCGCTGTAAATAACAACATCTTATTATTGGGTGACATAATTAATTTTCCGGTTGCCCATGATATCGGTGGGTGTATCTGGCCAGGCATTCTTTTCGGAAATGACCAGCCAGTATCTGTTAAAGTTGTGGAATAAAAATCTCCCCATGAACAGGCTGCCATATAATAAATAGTTTTTCCATCCCAGCTTACACTTGGTTTCTCATTTCCGTCAATGCTAAATGCTTGTATAGAAGCAATTTTTTCCGGCTTGCTCCACTTTTCAGGAGCCTCTTGGAAAATGGGCTGAGCAAGTATTCTAGAACAAAGTAAAAAGAAAATGATTATTGGTTTCATTTTAAACTCCAGTATAATTTTTTAGCTATGAATTTTTTTACTGCTTTATTCATTTACGTAAATCCTGTCGTAAACTCGCCTACTGGCAAGCAACAGGCAACCACCTCCGCGTTTAATTTAAAAACTACCTGAACATTTTGAATGAGCTGAACACAAATAAAAAATCTTGCACTGCGTATATATATTAGAAAGAAAGAAAGAAAGAAAGGAAGAAAATATTTCCCTTAGAAAATATTTTAAAATCGTAGATAAAACTTTCCCCTAAAGTCGCCGTGCCGGCTTTAAAAGGATATTTACTATTCCGAAGACTCCTTTGGATCGATTTAGTGTCCATTGATAATCTCTGCTTAGGCAAATATTAAGAAGGGAAAATTCAAAAGCAATAAGGTGTTTAAAAAATTACATTTTAGTAAATCTAATATTTGGTCGACCCGTCTGCCCTGCAACGTAGTGTGCGACTTTTATTACATCTTCTTGATAAATCATCACACCATAAGTTTCACCGAGAACGTGTTCAAGTTCGGGAACAAGATATTTTCTTCTCTTTGGATCGTGATGGCGTGCAACGAACTCAGCCATCATCCCGCTTTCTGCAACTCCCGGACGAATTACAGAACTGATTGCCGTGAGCATTTCGAATGTATCCGATTTCATTTTTTTGAGCAGTGATCTCATTCCCGGCGATTCGATGTAAAAGCATCCGATTGGATCTCCTTCGCGAATGATTTGTTTGGTTGCTTCATCGTTAAAGAGCATTCGATAGTTGTAAATATCGAATCCAACTTTATCCTTGCCTGTCTGTAGTGATGGAAATATGTTAAAGATTTTAGGAGTCATTTTGATTGATGATTGTTGTAATCTGTCTCTTGTAATAATAGATAGTGGGCAGGCCCTTCAAAAATTGGACTTCACATTGAGTTATCGTCAATTAGCCAAATAGACTTTGAAATAGTTTAACAATTGACATTCGAAGATTTCAATTATATCTTTGAGCAAAGATTGGAGAACTAAAATGGACACTATTTATCGGTTAAATGCGAGTGAAATAGATGAAAAATTGATCGCATCAATAAAATCTTTATTTGGGGATCGAAAAGTTGTCATTTCTGTTACCGATGTCAGCGACGAGACCGACTATCTATTGGCATCTGAAACAAACCGCGAGCGTCTGTTTGATGCGCTCGAAAACATGCGTGATAACAAGAACTTACTGGAATTTAACTCTGTCGAGGAACTTGAGAGATCAATTCTTAAATGAGAAAAATAATTTTAACAAATCAAGCCTTGGAAGACTTAAACTATTTCGCACAGAACGATGTTAAATTACTCACAAAAATTTTTACTCTCATCAAAGAAACACTTCGTACTCCATTCGAAGGGATTGGAAAACCTGAACCTCTCAAACATAAGTTAAGCGGGTGTTGGTCGCGAAGAATCAATGACGAACATCGCTTAGTATATCAAGTTAGCGAATCGGCATTGACAATTCTTTCATGCAGGTACCACTATTAGCTATTATACCATTTTACAAAAGCCCAGTTTCTCAATTCGTTAGTTGATATGACAATTTAGAACAGCCGGCAAATCAATATCCAACGGCTTTATATTTCTTTTCTTATATTATAAAAGAATTTAGAAAGACAAAGTATCATGGGAGCCGAGACATATTTCAAAATGGGTTATGCTTACTCCAAGCAGCAAAATTATGAAGAAGCGATTAAAGCCTTCAAGAAGGCGAATGCAATCGATCCGGGCGATGCAAAAACTATTTTCTATCTCGGGCACGCATATTCGGAAATAGGGAATTATCATCTTGCAGTAAAGCATTATAAACGCGCGATTGAAATTAAACCGGATTACGCCGAAGTCTATTACAATATGAGCATAGCGTATGCTAAGCTTACCAGCTATGATGAAGCGTTCAAATGTTTTGAGGTCGGCGTGGAGTTAAATCCATCGCTCAAAGATATTTTTGAGATTATGCTTTATAAGATGTACGATGAAGCTGTCGATACATACACAAAACTGATAAAAGTAAACCCACTCGACGCGTCTTCTTATTTTTTTCTCGGTAAAGTTTATTTATATAAGAAAGAATATGAACAGGCGATTGAATCATTCAAAAAAGTGGTTCAGTTGGACCCAGAGTCTGCAGATGCATTTTTCATGCTCGGTGTTGCGTATTACAATTTGAAGCTTGTCGACGAAGCAAAACGGAATCTCGTTCAAGCCGATGAAATGGGGCATGCAAGTGCTTCGCTCTTTTTGAAAGAAAAAGGAATTGACGAATAACTGTACTTCTGCATTTTACAATTTTCGCTGCACCGAAGTCGTTATTTTAAACCCATCCCCGCTTCTTATACATGGCGTAACCTTTTTTGAGTGCGAAATCGATTTGTTTTTCGAGTTTGTCATCAAGACTTTTGATGTGAAAGCAGGATTTCCCCTTCAGTAATTTCAGCAGCTCGGGTTTGAAAACTTCTTTCAGTGAAGTATCGACATACACGGGCATGTAGTAAAATCCAACATATTTGCTTTGAATGATAAGTCCCGCGAAGAAAACCTCATTTCTTTTTCGGCCGGCAAATTCGACATCTTTAATCGACCAGAGATCGTACTTGCTGTCCAAATCCATTTTTGATATTAATGGCTTTTCGTATTTCTTAAGGATTTTCTTGAGCCGTTTGTAAATTTTAATTAAATCTTTTTCCATTGCTGTTATTTCGCTTGTTTGTGAATTTTAATTTGTCAACACTAATATAGGTCTATTAGTTCAATGTTGTTTCCTTTGGGGAGCGTGAAGAATATTTATTGGATTTAGCTCAAACATCTTTACTCAACTTTTTTATTCTGTAATTTGACAAGAAAGGGATTAGAACCAGCAAAGCCCTAATTCTATATTTTTACCTTTTATAAGGTTTAGAAAGGCTAATATTCGGAATACAAGAATAGTGTTTCTGATTAAATGTGCATAAAGGTAAGTTTAGTTCAACTGCCATCTGACCAATTAGAACATCTATTATGCCAATGTTATATTGTAGGTGAAAATCTGCAAATACTTTCATCGCATTATTGCATGTTTCCGAGGAAGGCCATTCAATTCTATAGAAACTAAGGGTTTTGATTATTTTTCTTTGTTCCGTTTTATTTTTGCAGCCCTGAATCAATTCCATAACAACGAATCCAGGCAAAAGAATTTCTTCATCTCGAATAGAACGAAGCCACTTCACTGCATGCGGATATTCTCTTAAAATATCTACCATAACGTCAGTATCGATTAATATCATTTCTTGACTTGACGGTTTTGAGATTCTTTACGTAATTGACTAGCGTACGTTGAGCTATTTTTAATCTCTTTTCGATATTTCCAAATACCTACAACATCAGATTTGAGAAGTTTACTGGCTGTTAGATTGTTTTTAATTGTTTTTTGAGTCGGTATTAATATTAACTCAACGTGTGTTCCTTTTTTTAGCGGCAGCCCTTTGATGGAAACTTCTCCGTCCTTGCTTATTCTTTTTTGAAGTCTTATTGCTTCCATGGTTTACTATTTTTGTTTTAAACTTAGTGATATATTGTTAGAAAGACAATTCCAGGCAACAGATTCACCAATTTTATTCTCATATTCTTACTTATAATAACAGCACGATCAATTGTCTATCCCTTCTTTAGTTCAAACACTTTCGCCTCATCCCGAGTTGAGTCGAGTGATTCACTCTCATTACTCAGTCTTAGCCTCTGCATTAGCCTAACCTTCTCCATCGTATCTTTCACAACTGCAAGTGAACGCTGACTGAGCAAATCAATTTTAACGAGACCCAAGTCTTCTATCGGATACATATCAGGCTGAGTGATTATCAAACCGAGTCCTTTGTTCTCGGCGTATTCGAGTGCAGTGAAGTTTGTGATTGGCTCTGGTGAAATTACAACTCCACCCGGATGAATACTGAGATGACGCGGAAATCCCGCTATCTTTTGTGCGATGTTTACGATTGTTTTCCACGGTTCATCATTAAACTTCAAGTGACGAGCTTCGGGAAATTTTTCTGCAAGATGCGGAAGATTCTCTGCACTCGTCCACGGAATGTATTGACTATACTCAGAGATTTCTGCTTCGCTTATTCCGAAAACTTTTGCCACTTCACGGAAAGCAGAACGCGCACGAAAAGTTACTGTGGTTGATATCATTGCTACGCGGTCGG
>VGVX01000082.1 GCA_016873845.1 Ignavibacteria bacterium | reverse complement strand
AAGGAATGGACCAGTAAAGATTTGACAGAAATAGGAAATAGTTTCTTTGTGGGTCGCTTAGTAATATTAAGAAAGCTATATGACCTTGAATTGACAACAAAGAAATATTATGAAGAGAAATTGAAATCGTGGAATAAACCTACCTTTGGAAGATCAAAAGAATCTGAAGGAAGAAATATTCCTAAAGAGATAGTTAAAGAGCGAGGTATAACATTTATAAGCTTAGCTTTTACTGCATATGAACAAAATAAAATCAACCTGAAAGAATTATCCGATTATTTGGGTGCAAAGCTTACATACATACCTAAAATAAAAGAACTATTGTATGGTTGATTTGATGAGTGCGGATTTATTTAGTAAAACCGCTTATGTAATTGACACAAGTGCACTTATAAATCTTCAAGAAAAGTTTGACTATGAAAATCCGGTCTTCAAGGCAATCTGGGAAGAGATAGAAGATTTAATATTAAGCGACAACTTCATTACAATTGATTTTGTTGAGAAAGAAATAATTGATGATTATCTCGGTCCAAAAGACTTTCTGATAAAGTGGATCAAACGATTTAAGAGAAAGAGAAAGTTTATTAAAAAAGTTGATGAAGCAGTAATTAATGAGACTATTCCGATAGTCAATGCTGAATACAATTCTGGTTTTCTAAATCAAAAGAAACTTGCTGATGGTAAAAACGAGGCAGATCCATATTTAATTGCCTATTGTAAGGTGCACGGTTTTAAATTAATTTCTGATGAGAAGAAATTTGTTTCGAATAAAATTCCCGAAGTCGCTAAGAAGAATGGTGTTCAATGCATCAATCTTAATGAATTCTTTGAGGAACGTGGATTGAAAATGGTTAGAAAAAATGGAAATTAATTTGTTTGTATTGTTCTTCGGATTTAAGGAAGAGGAGTTAGATTTTATAATTAACTATGATATTAAGTACCGTATGGGCAAAGATTCCGCCACAGCGGATCAATTAGAGGAAGAATAAATGTATCTCTCCAAATTTCAAAAGGAAATTGTTAGGAAAATCTCAAATGAAGAAATAAAAACGGTTATTGATTTCTTATTAATATTTAAGTTGGTTCTATCTAATGTAACGCCTAAAAAATCTGTTAAGGTTGGAGATACTAGTATTGAAGAAGGAGAGGCAGATTTTTTTGTTGATTCTATACACTACAAAATATTAAATCGACATGAAACCTATACGAAGCTAATTGATTTCAGAAAGGTTATTAATCTACTTTCAAAAGAAGAATTGATTGACATAAGCTTATTATCAAATATAACTTTCGGATATGTTGCTTATACAAATTATGCGAATGATATTATCAATCTTTTATATTCTTCCCGAAATACGTTCATTGTTATTTATAATGAGATTAAAAAATTTGAAAAAAATTTCTTAACTCCACAAGAGCGCAATCAAAGAAGACAATTATGGATTCCAATTATAGTTGCAATTGCAACTGTTATATTAAGTGCAATTATAAATTATTTTATTTATACTAAAGAGCGGGAAGTATTTATTAAAAATGTAAATGCTTTTCAAGATACTGTTAAAGTAAAAATAATTGACAAAAGTGATACAACTAAAAAATCTATTGAATAAATGATTGTAAACTATGTCTGAAAACCAAAACATGGAATATAAACCAAGCTGGCGGGATGATTACTTAAAAACAGTTTGTGCGCTTGCAAATACTAGAGGCGGCACTTTATTTATCGGCAAGGATGATAATGGAACACCTATTGACTTACCTGATTATAATAGGTTAATGGAAGACATACCGAACAAAATTAGAAATCATCTTGGTATAACAGCAGAAGTCAAACTGCAAGAGTTAAATCAAATTCATTTCATAGAAATATTTATTCAACCTTATACTGTTGCAATCTCATACCACGGTAAATATTATATCAGAGTAGGTACTACAACCACAGAATTAACGGGAAATTCTTTAACCGAATTTCTTCTGCGCAAATCCGGTCAAACATGGGATAACGTTATTGAAGAAAGAGCAACTTTGGAAGATATTGATCCGGGCAGTGTTTCAATATTTCTTGAAGTTGCAAAAAGAGCTAATAGATTACCGGAGACTGAAGGATTAACCAAAATTGAGTTACTTCAAAAATTACGTCTTGCAGAAGGTGAAAAGTTAAAACGTGCAGCAATAATTCTTTTCGGTAAAGATCCGGGAAAATTTTATCCTAACATATCAGTTAAGATTGGTCGCTTTGGTAAAGATGATTCTGATCTTAAATATCAAGAGGTAGAGGAAGGAAACATCATAAAGTTAATACAAGAGGTTCCTAACCAGCTAAATAGAAAGTTCTTTACAAAGCCGATTGCATTTGAAGGAATGCAACGAATTGAAAAAGGTGAGTATCCTGTTGCTGCTTTAAGAGAAATGCTTTTGAATGCGCTCGTTCATAGAAATTATTTGGGTTCTACAATTCAAATTAGAATGTATGAAGATAAATTTAGCATTTGGAACGAAGGAACACTCCCAGAAGGATTAACATTCGAAGCATTGAAAAGACAACATCCTTCTCGTCCTAGAAATCCCATAATTGCAGATGTATGTTTTAAAGGCGGTTATATTGAAGCTTGGGGAAGCGGAACATTAAGAATAATTAATTCGTGTAAAGAAGCATTCTTACCAGAACCTGAATTTATAGAAATAGACGGCGGAGTTAGAGTTACAGTTTTCAAAGATTTTTTAACTGAAGAGCAACTTAAAAAGTTAGGATTGAATGAGAGGCAGATAAAAGCAGTGATGTATGTAAAGGAAAATGGATCCATATCAAACAATGAATATCAAATGCTTTGTGGAGTTTCGGAAAGAACGGCTACGAGAGATTTAACCGAATTAGTTGCTTTAAATGTTTTGCAACAAATTGGTAAAACTGGAAAGGGTACAAAATATATTCTAAGCCGTCATAAAGACGCCAAAGACGCCACAAAGACGACCTGAAGACGCCATATGTCTTGTGTTTATTGGGTATGCTTAATTGAAAATGGGTAAATGATTAAAAGGGTTCAAAACGAATCAATTGCATCATAATTTTGATGTCTCATGAAAGAAGAAATGGATTTTATTATTAATTATGATATAAAGTGCCGCATGGGAAAAGATTCCGCCACAGCGGATAAATTAGAGGAAGTGTGATATGACATTCAATCCAAACAAACCATACAATGATTTACCTTTACTTCCACCCCAAGTAGACATTGACACAAAAGCGGTTCTTAAAAAAGCTATTGCTGCAAACCGCGCGCTTGCAGAGCTTAAAGGAGCATCGCGGCTTCTCCCGAATCAAAATATTCTTATAAATACTCTTGCCCTTGAAGAAGCCAGAGACAGTTCTGCGATAGAGAATATAGTAACAACATGTGATAAGCTTTTCAGAGCACTGGCAATTGATCCAAGAAAAATAGATTCAACAACAAAAGAAGTATTGAACTATCGTAAGGCATTGTGGCTTGGGTTTAGTGAAGTTCAAAAAAAGGGATTTATCTCTGCAAATATTATCACCGAAATTCAGAAAGAATTAATCTTTAACAATGCGGGCATAAGAAAATTATCTGGGACTGTTCTTGAAAATGAATTGACTAAAGAAATTATATATACACCGCCTCTCGGTGAATCAGTTATTCGCAGTCTGTTAAAAAATTTAGAAGATTACCTTAACTCAGATTCAAATGACGATCCACTCATCAAGATGGCGGTCATTCATTACCAGTTTGAGTCCATTCATCCGTTCTATGATGGCAATGGACGCACTGGACGGATTATTAACGTCCTCTACCTTGCAATGAACAATCTAATTGACTTGCCAATTTTATATCTAAGCGGTTATATCATAAAAAATAAAAATAATTATTACAATTATTTAAGAGAAGTAACTTATAAACGAAATTGGGAAGATTGGATTCTTTATATGCTTGATGCGGTCGAAGTAACTGCCACCGAGACTACTAAAAAAGTGAATAAGATTAAAACTCTCATAGATGAAACAGTTCAAGAGGTTCAGTCTAAATTACCAAAGATTTATTCTAAAGAGCTAATTGAATTAATATTTCACCAAGTTTATTGTAATATAAATTTCCTTGTAGAGAATAAAATTGCTTTGCGAAAGACGGCATCAAAATATCTTAATGCCTTAGTTTCTATCGATATCCTTAAACCCGAAAAAATTGGTAAGGAAGTGATCTTTCTAAATAGAAAGCTCTATAAACTCTTTAAGGATAGGAAATAGTTATGTACCCATTGGGTACACGTTCATTTTTATATGTACCCATTATGTGTATTTTTGCTCATAAAAAAATAGACGCTCCCTTTTGCTAAAAAGAATGAATCAAAGACATTTATAACGATTATTTAATTAAGCTGAACATATCTATGTATCGAATTACTGTCAGTTATGAATTATCTCGGCAATAAAGAAATATTAAACAACCACAAAATCGGTTTCCTATGTTCCCGCAAAGTTCCGGCTGACAGTATCCTTAAAACCTATGATTGGGCAATAAAGCAAAGAGACGAAGGTAAATGCATCATTTCAGGCTTTCATTCAAAAATAGAAAAGGACGTCTTTGAAATTTTATTGAAAGGGAAACAGCCGATTATTTTAATTCTTGCACGGAGTATCATGAAGCGTTGGACACAAGAAATTATTCATGCATTGGAGCGAAACAGATTATTAATTATCTCCCCGTTCGATAGCTCTATCAAACGAATTACTACAGAAACTGCAGCAAAAAGAAACGAATTGCTTATTACATTAGCTGATGAAATTTTTATTCCATATCAAGCAAACGACGGCATAGTACAAAAGGTTATTTCTGCAATAGCCAATCAAAAAATAATAACTTACCTTTAATTTACTTTTGATTAAATTACTCCAACCTCTTATGAAACCTCAAAAGACTTAGTACAAAGATCACGATACCAATAACAAACATTATCAGCATCTCATCCCAAATTTCTGAAATACCAACGCCTTTTAAGAACAAGCTTCTTAAAATTATCAAAAAATATTTTAGCGGAATAAAATGGGTTGTGAATTGAATTATCTCGGGCATATTTTCAATTGGAAATGTAAATCCAGAAAGGTATATAAATGGAAGCATCACAATGAATACTGACATCATCATCGCCTGCTGCTGTGTACGGGAAATAGTTGAGACGAACATTCCAAGTCCGAGTGTCGAAAACAAAAATGGAATGCAGCTCAAAAGGAGCAGAAAGAAATTTCCTTTTAATGGAACATTGAAAAGCAAAATGCCAGCCGTTACTACGATTATTACATCAATGAACCCGATGATGATGAACGGAACGAGCTTACCGACAATTAACTCCCACGATTTTATTGGAGTTACGATTAATTGTTCGAGCGTTCCTATTTCTTTTTCTTTCACAATTGCCATTGCCGTTAGCAATACTGTCATCAGCGTTAGCAGAAGTCCAATTACTCCTGGGACAAAATATTTCGCACTTATCAGCTCGGGATTGAACCAGACTCTTGTTTCAGGTATAACTCTTGCAAAATTCAATTCATAGCCAGATTTATCTTTAAACTCAATGAGTATTTTTTGATTGTAATTGACTACAATGCTCGACGTATAGCTCATGCTGATATTAGCAGAGTTCGCATCGGCTCCGTCGAGTAATACTTGAATTTTTGTCAACGCTCCTCTTGAAATGTTGTGCGAAAAATTCTTTGGAATTACGATTACAATATTTGCAAGCGATTTATCGAGGTAATAATCAACTTCTTCAATATTCTCTATAAAGTACTCTATATTAAAATAGCCGCTTGATTCAAATGATTGATAAAATTCTCTGCTCATTTGTGAGCTGTCAAGATCGCAAATCACAAGTGAAATATTTTTCACATCGAAAGTTACTGCATAGCCAATTATGATAAGCTGAAGTATGGGCGCAACAAAAATTATCGGCAGCATTCGAGGATCGCGTTTTAACTGAAGAAATTCTTTCTTCAAAAAATCAATTATCGTTCTCATTCCAACCCTTTTTTCTTAAGTATGATTACGGAAGCTAAAAATATCATAAAAAGAAAAATGAGCATATATACCATTTGCTCCCAAAGGTAGGAGAATCCAACTCCCTTTAAAATAATTCCGCGCAGCGCAGTTAAATAATATTTTGCTGGAATGATATAACTGATGTATTGGAGAATCACCGGCATACTCTTTAATGGAAAAATAAAACCTGAAAAAACAAGTGTTGGAAGAAGTGTAATAATCACTGAAATAAAAAATGCAACCTGCTGGCTGGAAGAAACTACCGAAACTAAAATACCAACACCTAGTGCAGTAAAAAGAAAAACAATTGTATAAATCAAAAGGAGAACAAGACTTCCTTTAACATTGACACCGAAAAAAATCCAGCCTGTAATTAAAACTAATATCGCTGCGAACAACGCAATCACACCCGGCGCTGAAAGTTTACCAATAACGAGTTCATACATCCTTATTGGCGAGACAATGATTTGTTCAACCGTATTCCTTTCTTTTTCTCTGACCATTGAGAGTGCTGTAGCAATAACCGCCATTATCATTAGAATGAAAGCTATCAATCCTGGTACAAAGAAGTTGGCTGTTTTCAATTCGGGATTATACCAGACTCTTGGTACAAGCTCAATGTTTGCAAATGGCAATTCACCGGAATTTTTTTCTTTTACTTTTTTTAGATTGAAGGTATTCGAATAATAATTAATATATCCAATGATGCTTGATGCTGTGTTCGATTCGCTCCCATCGATAATAACTTGGCATTGAACATTTTCATTCTTAAGAATCTTCTTGTCGAAATCAATCGGCAATATAAAAGCAACTTTCGCATTTCCGTTGTTTATGAGATGTTCGACCTCTTCATAGCTGCTCACATTCTTAATGATATCAAAGTACTCGTTGTTAGTAACCGATTGAATGAAATCACGGCTCAAGCTTGATTTCGCTTGATCCCAAATAATTGTTGGAACATGTTTAACATCGAGATTAAGTGCATAGCCGAATAAAAGCAGCATGAACATAGGCACAAATGTAAATACAAGAAGACTGCGTCTATCCCTAATGAACTGTATGAATTCTTTTTTTGCAATTGGAGCAATTCTTCCAAAGCTTGCTGCAATTTTTTGAAATAATTTCGAGTTAAATAATTGCATTAAATTCTTGATGCGCTTTTGTCTTCAATAATGCTGATAAATACATCCTCGAGTGAGGGAGTAATTTTTTCAACACTTTTAATTTCGGATTTAATATTGCTTGCGTATTTGTTAATAATAATTTTTGGTTCGATTCCAAATCGAAAACTTGCGTGTATGCTGCTGCCAAATAAAGTAACGTCATAAACCGAATCTTCTTTTTGAAGTGATTCCATTAGTTCAATTGGCTTATCTGTATCGATTCGATAAAGCTCCGTTTGAAACTGATTTTTTAATGCATGGGGTGAACCTTGTGCGACAATCCTTCCTTCATGAATCAACCCGAGAGATGTACAGTGTTCTGCTTCATCAAGAAAATGAGTTGTAACGAAAATCGTTATTCCATCGGAGGCAAGTTCATAAATCAAATCCCAAAAATCTCTGCGTGAAATTGGATCAACGCCTGCAGTCGGTTCATCTAAAAAAACAATTTTGGGATTATGAAGAAGTGCACAAGCGAGTGCAAGCCGCTGTTTCCAGCCGGTCGCAAGATTTCGAGCTTGAACGTTTTTCTTGCCTGTTAATCTCGAAATTTCAAGTGCTCGTTTCTTAGCATCGACTCGTAAGTTATTATTTAACTTATATGCACCTGAGAAAAAATCTATGTTTTCTTCAACTGTCAGTTCTGCGTAAAGCGAAAACTTTTGAGACATGTAGCCTATGTTTTCTTTTATTTTTTCCGGTTGAGTGATAATGTCAAATCCCGCTACTAAACCATGACCTGAAGCCGGCGGCAAAATTCCGCACAGCATTCTGATTGTTGTAGTTTTTCCTGCTCCATTCGACCCGAGAAATCCAAAAATCTCACCACGTTTAACGTCGAATGTAACATCGTTCACCGAAACAAAATTGCCGAACTTTTTAGTAAGATGTGAAGTCGTTATCGCTAAATTATTGTTCATTTGTTTTTGTCAGAATGTGAATAAAAACATTTTCAAGCGAGGGTAGAATTTTTCTGTAGTTGACGATATTGTAACCTTGCGAGGTAATATCCACAATTATTTTTTCAATCGATATGTTTGCTAACAGGTTCAACCGATCGCCAAACATTTGAATCTCCATTTCTGGGAATTTATTCTTCAGATGCATATAGATTTCTCTGATAGGACTGCATACAATCTCAAAGACGTTTTCTTTAATAACTTCTTTTATGTTCATTGGTGTATCTTGAATCAGAGTTTTTCCTTTATTAATTAATGCGACTTTGGTGCATCTTTCAGTTTCGTCCAAATAAGGAGTTGAGATAACGACTGTAATACCTTGTTTTAGAAGAGCAGATAAGATCCCCCAAAAATCTCTGCGCGAGACAGGATCAACTCCGTTTGTTGGTTCATCAAGAAAAATTATTTTAGGCGAGTGAATTAGAGTTGAAGCGAGTGCAAGTTTCTGCCGCATTCCACCGGAAAGTTTATCAGCCAATCTATTTCTGAAAGGGGTTAATCTTGTAAATTGAAGAAGTTCTTCTTTTCTCTCGTGATATTTTTTCACTCCATGTATTTTCGCAAAGAATTCAATGTTTTCGTCAATAGTCAAATCACCATAAAGTGAGAATTTTTGCGAGAGATAGCCGATTTCACGATTTATCAAATCTCTTTCGGTATCGATGTTGTAACCAAGAACTTTGACATTACCTGAATCTTTTTTTTCGACGCCAGAAAAAATTTTTATTGCAGTAGTTTTGCCAGCGCCATCGGGTCCAACAATTCCAAAAAGCTCTCCTTCCCTAACTGAAAGTTCGAAATCATCAAGTGCAGTTACTTGATTAAATGACTTCTTAAGGTTCTTAACAGATAATACTTCCTGCTTGTTCAATGTCACTAATTTTAATTTTTACAATTTCATATTTCATTTTATTAAGACGTCGCACTGCATACCTTGTTTTAAGAGCAAGTCATCGTTGTTGATTGAAACTTTCACAGCATATACTAGCTTCACTCTTTCTTCTTTTGTCTGAATATTTTTTGGAGTGAATTCAGCTTCGGGTGAGATGTACGAGACCCGGCCTTTGAATTGACGATCTTTGAACGAATCAACTTTAATAATGACTTCTTGATTCAAATGGATTTTACCAAGATCAATTTCGTTAATGAATATTTTTGTCCAAACATTTTGCAAATCGACTACACGAGTTAGAACAGCACCTGTATTTACGATTTCTCCTTTTTCATAATTCATTAAGGTTGAAAAACCGTTAATCGGCGATTTGATTATCGCATCGCTGATTCTTTTATCAGTTGCATCAACGGCAGCATTTGCCTGCTCAACAGCAGCCTTCGCAGCATTGATTTCCGATTGACGCGCACCCGTGACTGCTTTTTTCAAATTCTCCTTTGCTGCTGTAAATTGTGCTTCTGCGACTTCAACTCTAAGCTTCGCATCGTCAAATATTTTTTGCGAAACACTTTGTGATTTGAAAAGGTTTTCAGCTCTCTCAAAATCTTGTTTTGCATTGTCGTAATTCAACTGAGCTTGTTTAACAAATTCTTCAAGCTGGGCTTTATCTTCGGGTCTTGTCCCCTCAATTACTGTCTGATATTTTGCTTTTGCGAGGTTAAGCGCTGCAACTGCTTGTGCCTTTTGAATTTGAAGGTCGGAATCATCAATTAAAGCGATAACATCACCTGTGCTGACTTTTTCACCTTCTTTAATTTCAATATCAATCAATTCACCGGCAACTTTAGTTCGAATTTCGACTTCCGATGCTTCGATCGTCCCTGACGTTTCAATTTGATTAGAATCGTTTGAGTTCGAACAACCGAAGATGAGAAGTATAGTTAATATTAAGATTGGTCTTATGATCCGCATTTCAACTCCCGAATCTCAGTTATAAAGATTAACTGCATTAATCAATAAGTATTTAATGAAAGAGAAGCCTAGAATTTAATTTTCTCTAAACTTCATTGATTTAATTTTAATGATTTCTTGCTTTAGCATTTTATCTATTTCCATCAGTTTCTTAATCTCATCAATGTCAACGGCAGACTTCAATTGTGCTTGGTTTTTATAAATCTGTTTTTCTAAGTAATCTGATTTAAATTTCTTTATTAAATCTTCTGCTATTTTCCAATTTATTTCTGTGGTTGATTCTTCTGCAGGGTTGTAATTCCAAGATTTAGAGATTTTATATCTCTCAAAAACCAGTTCAGCTAAAAGATTTCGAATGTCTTCATCTTCAAGAATATTTAATAAATAATCTTCTTCAGGCTGATTCCCTCTTTCAAGCTCACGCTGGATGGCTTTAGCGATAATCTGAGTTTTTTCGTTTGTTAAATCTTCGGGCGGAATATGA
>VGVX01000081.1 GCA_016873845.1 Ignavibacteria bacterium | reverse complement strand
TGCTGCCTATGATTTCATTTTCACAATATAATATGGAACGCAGCACCGAGCAGAGTTTTGAACAATCGGAAATGTATTTCAACAGTTACTTTTTGAATACATTCGGACTGAAGAATTTCAAGAAAGTTAGTGTCGGACTGATCGACAACCCATTCTTAAACATTTATTTAAATCCAGCTTCTGCTGTCAATCTTGAAGGTGATGATTATCTTATATATCTCGATTTTCGAGGCGATAGAACCGAAGCACCCATTTTAGATTATTCATATCCACTCTATTATGATATGGGAACTAGTTTCGCTCCATATCCAGATATTCGGTGGATAAGCACAACCCGCTCTGAACCAGAACCAATTTTTTCACTCGGGATTATCACAAATCCGTTGAAAGGTTTGACTGACAAATTTTTTATTGGAGGTACTTACCAATTATTATATAGAGAGGAAAAATTTTATAACAATCCATATTGGATTTACAATCCAAGGTTTGGCTATGATGTTTTTGGCGGAGTAAAACAAGGACTCGGTGACGTACCAACTGAAGACCGTTACTCAGGGGCAGATCAAATGATAAACACAGGTCATCTATTAACCGGATTCACAGGTTATCAATTTAGCAACGTGTTAAGTGCTGGTCTTTTTCTGAATGCTGTTGTTCACTCAAGAGAGGGAGAATATTTGTACAGCATGAAAGATGAATATGGTTCAACAAATTTTCAAGAGTGGGAGAATCTAAATTCACAAGCAAGAAATCAAAACTACGATCATTGGGATTTAGCTCTCGGTGTTAATTATAAATTCTCCGAACACTGGAGCGCAGGTATCAAAGCCGGTTACTTAAAAGGAAAAGCTGAACAAGGGAATTTTCTTCAAACATTTTATTACTCTAAAAGAGATACACCCGATGTTTCGAAAGAGTGGTACTATAATTACTCAAAATCTTTCACCAATCAAAATTGGTTTCACGATGGAAACACAAGATATTTTGGTTTTAATTTTTTAAATAAGATTGATGATAAAAAAGAATTCAGCGGATATTATAAATATTCAAAAAGTAATATTGACTTCACGAACAATTCAGAGATATTCGACACATCAAAATACACATCGAGGTGGGTAAATTCTTACGATAATTCCTGGTATCGTTATCAAGGAGTTTCGTCAGCGTCGGACAAAAGACATGGAAGCGGCACGAGAATAAAAGGATCGCACGAAGGAATGTTGAACTTTAAATGGAAACTGAGTGAAAGTAACACTTTGCTTACTGGAATTTATGTTTACGATAGTAAATTAGAAATCGATGGAAGAGAGCCAGTGAAAGCTTATCGAATGTCAAACTATTCGCATAATAATTCTTCCGGATCTTATACTTACACTCAAAATCAGGAGTTAGTAGAAGTAAAAGATCTTACTTGGAAATATGTTTCGTCAGAATGGTCGCTTCAAATTCCGATACTTCTTCACTTCCAATTGAATGAAACTTTTGGCTTGATGCTTGGAATAAATAGATATTTCTATGGTTGGAAAATAACCGATGTCACTACGGCATATTTTGATCTAAGAGAGAAGAAGGAAAACGGTGTGGTAAAACAAGAGAAGAATTTTGCGGAAAGATACACTCAGCCGGCAACCCGCACAACTGAGAATTTCACTGATATGATTGCAAGCTTTGATATAAATATTTCGCCGCAATTATGCGCAAAATTAATGCTTGATCCTGACTTTGATCAATTTTTCAGAATTGCTCAATGGTGGCTCAGTTTTCAAGCTAAATTATAAATGGTTAATAACGGATAAGCACTGAGTTTCGCAGATTTGAAATAGCAACCCTTTTAATTTTGTGATTACTCAGTGTAAATCCGTATTAAATAGTTAGTAGAAATAATGAAGAATAAAATTAGATTTTACTTATTGTTCTCAGCTTTGATATTCATTTCATGCGGAGAGGGAATAAATTATCCCGATGCATCTCCGAATAGCATCTACTTTAACTCATTCGAAAATGATAATGATACGACGGGTTGGAAAGATCTCAATCCGAGAATGTTTGTTGATGATCCATGCCCAGATGGCGGTAAGAAATCTTTAAGTATCGGAGGCGGATGTTTTCAACCTGTATCATATTTTGTTTCAAAACCGATTAGTGAATCAGGCAATTATAAAATTCAATTTTGGGCTAAAGCAGCAAAGTCAGAAATGAGCGGTACAGTGATGTTAGGGATTGGAGACCCTCATTTTCCTATGAATGGAAGCAAATATGTACAAGTAAATGATTCATCATGGAAATTCTACAATTCCGACGTGCTCTTTTGCCATAGCGGTTCTAAACTACGAATTGAATTAATTGTCGGCGGAATCATCCCATCTGCGATATTTTTGGACAATATCGAGATCCTTCTCATTAATGCTGATAATTGATATTATTCCATCTATTATTTGTCTGCTTGGAACTAAGAATAGGATTACATAATTTAATTATAGAATTTCACGGCTCATTCAGTATTGAAAATGAGATTAATACTTCCGACATCATATTACAAAATAAAAATTGTTTCAACCTTCAGTCTGATTTCCGCTGCGCTGGTAATTTTGATGACATGGCTGAGTTACAATTTTGTTAGAGAAATCTATCTCGACCAAGCATCTGCGAATTTAAGAACATTATCTAAAATCACTGCTCAACAGATAGATAAAACTTATCTCGATTTTTTAAGTTATGGATCTCCTTCCGAGTCGATCAAAAATTATTTTACCATCACTTTTAATAAATATCAAACGGCAAATCCGAATTCGGAATTATTTATCTTTAATTCAGAATTGAAGGTTATCCTACACTCAAACAATTCTTCATTAGAGGGGGAATCTAATTCTCAACTGCTTATAAACCGAAATGAAATACTTGGTCTCGAAGTAAATCAATCTGCAGTCTCTTTTCCATTTAAAGGAGACGATAACAAATGGTACCTTTGGGGATTCTTTAAACTCAACGAAGAAAATTGGCTCGCTATACGTGAAAACGCAACTAAGCTTTCTAAAATTGATGACCTTGCGAAAATTTTTATTCTGATTGGATTTTGCGGAGTAGCTCTAACTTTTGCGATTGGATTATTTGTTGCTAAGTCAATTACAAAACCGTTAAATAAACTTGTTAAATTCAGTTCCGAAATAGGAAAAGGAAATCTTAATGCAGACCCTCCAAGAGACATGCATGGTGAAATAAAACGGTTATTAATTGAGATGGATCAAATGCGAAAAAATCTATTTCGACACCAAAAGGAGAAAGAAGATATTCTCGCACAAATCGCACATGAAATTCGAAATCCGCTTGGCGGAATTGAACTACTTGCTTCATTAATTCGGGAAGACTTGCAGCGTGACAATCGGGATACACGTTACATAGATAAAATTCTCGGCGAGGTCAACGATCTGAAAAGTTTAATAACAGCTTATTTGAATTTCAGTAGACCTGAACCGCCCAAACAAGAAAATGTTAATATTGCCTCCCTTATATCCGAGCTAAAACAATTCATTAAAAATAAACTAGACGAAAAAAATATCAACCTATCCGAGGAACTTACAGTAAAAGAAATTAAATTCGATCCATTTCACTTAAAGATGATACTGCTTAATCTAATTTCGAACAGTATAGATGCAATCTCTATCAATGGTTCAATTCAAATAACCTCATCAAATTCAAACGGACAGTTGCAAATTTCAATAACTGATGATGGAGTTAGTATCAGTGATGAAAACTTGAAGAATATTTTCAAACCTTTTTTTACGACCAAAAAAGATGGTACGGGGTTGGGACTCGCAATCTCCCAAAAACTTTGCCGTGAGAATAATGCTGATCTACTGCTACAAAAAAACTCATCTATAGGATGCACATTCACTATAATTAAAAAAAATTAATGCTATGAAAGATGAAATAATTGTAATTGAAGATAATGACACAGTGCGGCTTGGTATTTTCGAGAGTCTTTCGCGGGAAAACTTTTTAGTTCATTCATTCGAAAGTGGTCCACCGGCATTAAAATTTTTTGCATCGAGTATCATTCCCTTTGCAATCGTTGATCTGAAGATGGAACCGCTGGATGGTATTTCAATACTCAAGAAGATGAAAGAAATAAATCCAAAAGTTGAAGTATTAATGATCTCCGCATTTGGAACGGTTGAAACTGCAGTCCGGGCCATGCAGTATGGAGCAGCAGATTTCCTCACAAAACCATTTTCATCTGAAGAATTGCGTGAAAGAGTGAAAAAAATCTTTGAAAAAATAAAAAGCCGAGAGCGAATTGAGGAACTGCTCGACCAGAATTATTTACTCCAATCAGAGCTCGATAAAGGTTACGATGACATTATTGGTAATTCGGAAAAGATGAAAAATATTTTTCAGTTGATTGAAAAAATCTCAGCAAAGGATAGCACAGTTTTAATTCAAGGTGAAAGCGGAACCGGGAAAGAACTCGCAGCACATGCAATTCACAAGAGAAGTAAGCGTGCTGAATTTCCTTTCATAAAAGTAAATTGCGGAGCCCTCAATGAAAATCTTCTTGAGAGTGAATTATTCGGGCATGAAAAAGGAGCTTTCACCGGAGCGATAAAATTAAAAAAAGGTCGGTTCGAATTAGCTAATAAAGGTTCGTTGTTTCTCGATGAGATTGGTGATATCTCCCAGACGATGCAGGTTAAATTGCTTAGAGTTCTGCAAGATGGTGAGTTTGAACGAGTAGGCGGCGAAATAACAATTAAAACTGATGTAAGAATTATTACTGCGACGAATCAGGATTTACAAAAATTAATAAGCGACGGTAAATTCCGTGAAGACCTTTATTACAGACTCAGTGTAATTCCGATTGATCTGCCTCCGCTTAGAGAAAGAAAAGAGGATATTCCCCTTCTTGTTAATCATTTTCTTCAAAAATTTGCGGGAAGAATAGACGAGCCGGCAAAAACAATCACAAGTGATGGAATGAAACTGCTGCTCAATCATTCATGGGGTGGGAACATACGAGAGTTGGAAAATTTAATTGAACGGCTTTGCGTGATTTCGCACTCACCTGAAATCGAATCAGAGCTGATCGCTCGGCATATAAGTAACGGACATAAAATCTCAAATTCATTCGAAAAACTTCCTCTCGATGATGCCGTCTCCTCATTTGAGAAGAATATGATCATTCATGCTATGAAAAAAGCAGATGGAATCAAAAATCGGGCTGCAAAAATTCTTGGGATAAGTACTAGTGTTTTATACTATAAACTTGAAAAGTATGGTTTAATAAAATGAGTAAGCACATTAACAACAATCTGATAGGGATCAATATTCTCTTTATTCTTTTTGGATTATTCTTCGGGGCTGCGGATGGAGTTCATTCCCAGGATTTAGTTTCACTTGAGAAGAGATTCTCAGATCAGGTGAATTTTGTTAATAGACAGAAACAAATTATAGACTCGCTGCAGATAATCCTAACCGAAAGAGCAAAGTTGATTGATACAGAGAAGAAAAAAGCTCTCCCAAATAATGATAAAATTATTGAACTGATGTCTAAGTCGGCGACACTAACCAATCAAATCAATAACCTGCAGATCAAATTAAAGAAAGACGAGAATGAACTCGAATCCACGAAAAAGCAGTTAAGTCTTATTTACTCAGAATTAATTGACTCGTTGAAATTAATCCAAAAATCTGCAAATTTATCTCGCTCGCATGATTTGAATAATCAAATTCTTTTTCTTACAGAAAAAAAACTTCTCGTATCGCCAAGGGTTTCTAACCTTTCTTTCAATCCAGAGTATATAATAAGAATTGACTTGAATACAATCTCTGATCCAACTCAAAGAAAAATACATTCTGAATATCTTGAAAATGCACTTGATGAAGTTAATGAACAAATTCAGCAAGTGACAATCCGCAGCGATGAGTTAAAACAAATTGTACAACTTCAAAAGAAAGTCGAGCGTTTCGTTGAAGAAGCCGACTTTGAAGGCAGCGTAAAGTTCTTTAACTACCGATCCGGTACTGACAGAAATGCATTAGCAGGATTCATTCCGATTGATAAAACCGAAATGGATTATGTTTTGCTTTCACAATTTTCTTCATACTCCTCAATGCTCGATCAATTAAATATGCCAGGATATATCAATATAAAATCTAAATGGGGCGAAGGAAAAACTACAAAATTAAGCCTGGGTGAATATGCTTCACTTCTCAAGGAGCTTAGAAATTATCTGCAGGAATATCGTTTAGTTCTGAACAGTAAGCTTCAATCTGCAAAATGAGAATAATTCTATTTTCATTAATTGCTTTAATGACGTTCAATATTAATATTTCATACTGCCAGCTTAAATGGAAACTTAATCTGGAAACTGGAAATTATTCT
Organism: Ignavibacteria bacterium; assembly: GCA_016873845.1. Taxonomy (NCBI): domain Bacteria; kingdom Pseudomonadati; phylum Ignavibacteriota; class Ignavibacteria; species Ignavibacteria bacterium. The sequence continues at coordinate 4,312 of VGVX01000081.1, read as the reverse complement.
ACAAGCAATACAATATTGAAAGAGAAAAACGATTTATCGATCCGATCGGAAGGCGAGGTAAAATACAATTATGATGCACAAAGCTCAAAAGCGTTCATCCAAATTCAAGCACGACCGGAAATATTCGGGATATTAAACAAACTTTATACCTTTAAACTTAAAGCATTTGGAGGATTTTATAAATCAAACGAAAATTATGATTGGGGAATAAATTTCTCCGCACAAAATCACTTTTACTCCGGGGAAACCATTACTGCAGATTTCGCAACTTACTTTATCCAAACAAATTTGTCTTATCCCGTTTCATCCGTTGGCCTGCTCGTTCCGAATATTGGATATGCATATCAGAATATTAATTTCAATGGAAGACGAAGCATCGATGTTTATTTTGCCGATCTGAAGTTTGAACAGTTATTTAATCAGTATTTCCGAATCGGATATGGAATTTATGGGGAGAGATTCATATTAGTGAATAAACAAAACTTTCTAAATCTTTCTGAAGAAAATTCGAACAGTGGATTTCGAGCTGGTCCTCAATTGAGCATCAATTATATTCGTGATTTTTTTCTAAGCGGCGAGGCAAGATTTCTCTTTCACGAATCGAAAGTTACACAGTATCCATCTTACGAAACTCTTTTCCGATTCATTGGAGGAAAAATACTCACTGAAGATTTAACCCTTATGCTGCTGGTGGATTTTTATGCAAGGAAATTTTCAAACGAGAACTCTCAATCCAAAAGCTCGAACTTGTTATATACACCAATTAATCTCGAAAATAGATTCTACCTCAAACTCTCCTACGATGTTGATGAAAACTGGGAAATTTTTTCGAAAGCTGGATACTCAAAAGAATATTTATATGACAGAGATTTATCCCTTTCCGGTTGGAGTTTTTCCATTGGTTTGAGCTTGACAAATTGAGTTTGATAAATTAATCATAAATAATTTTTGATGAATTGACTCTCAATTAAACATTAATTAAGTTTATTACGACTTAAGGGAGGTTACAATGAAAAAAATATCTCTTCTCTCCAGCGTCTTGATTTTACTTTTCAGCTTACAGCTTTACTCGCAAATAACTGGTTTTGATATAAATGCTTATAAGCAATTCTTAGTAAACAATCAGAATCTTACTACGACTCAAATTCTCAATCTTCATCCGGCAGGAACATTCCAGCCGAGAGCTTATGGAACATCCTCGAATCCGTTGTATCTCGATTCTATCATTTCAAAATATTCATTGACCTTTCATGAACGTGAATTACTTTCACAACATGGATTCATGGTGACTGAGAGGTTAAATCAAAAATCCTTTGGCAAAGCATTTCTCGATATTTACCACAAGGATTTACCTGTATTTGTCTCTACTGATGCGATTCTGCACGCACTTCATATGTCCTACGATTTAATATTAAAGATGACCGAAGTCCAAATCTTAATTCCAAAACTCGGACAGCTTCTTTCAAATCTTCATTCTCAGATTCCATTGCTTGCTTCGACCTATTCATCAGACACATCCATGACACAAATGCTGAAAGACGTTGATGTTTATCTCACTATCCCTCGACAATTGCTGGGGCAATCTGCTGTTCCATATTACTCATCTAATGTTACTGTGATAAATCAATTGATGAGTTATATCACACAAGAAACTCCACAAAATATATCTATATTCAGCAGCGTCCCGCGTAAAGTTGATTTTAGCCAATTTAAAGTTAGAGGACATTATACGGATAACAACTATCCACAGCTTGCAAAATATTTCAAAGCAATGATGTGGCTTGGCAGAATCGAAATTTATCTTTTACCTCCACGCTCCTTCGATCTGCCTCCTACGTTTGAAGATATTCAAAGACAAACAATCGATGCACTTCTGATCCTTGAAGCTGCAAAACTTGGCAGTTCACTTTCTTTATTGGAAGAGATTGAAAGCATCATCAAATTTTTTGTCGGCGAATCTGATAATGTTACCCTCCCAAATATTAATGAACTTGCTGCTTCGGTAAATATCGTATCTGCAAATCAACTGCTGAACAGTTCAACTCTGCTAAGATTTCAAGATTCGCTTAAAACAAAGTCTTACGCATTTCAGAGAATACTTTCTCAAATTTTGTACAGCCATCCGATGAATCCAGACAGCATTATTCCGGCTTCGGCATTTCTGCTACTCGGGCAGAGATTTATAATCGATTCGTATGTTACAGGGCAAGTTGTTTATGACCGAATAAAATTCAATGGAGAAAAGATTCGGAGAATGCTTCCCTCTACACTCGATATTTTATTCGCACTCGGAAATGATGCATCACTTCAGCTTCTAAAAAGCGAACTTGATACTTACAAGTATGGTACAAACTTAGCCGGATTACGATATCTTATCGATGCGTACGAAACAGATTTTTGGGAAGTTTCATTCTACAATCTCTGGCTAAATTCAATCAGAGAATTAAATCCCCCAATAACACGCGATGGTTTGCCTCCATTCATGAAAACTGCTGCTTGGTGGCAGGAAAAAATGAATACTCAGCTTGCATCTTGGTCGCAATTGAGACATGACAATCTGTTATATGCCAAACAATCTTATACTGGAGGCGTAGTTTGCTCATTTCCGCATACTTACATAGAACCAATCCCAAAATTCTATTCTGCGATTAAAAGATTGGCTCAAATATCCGAAACAAAATTCCAGTCCATTGCCTTTCCTGATCAATATATAAAAATGGAGATAGTCAATTACTTCAATGGAATGAAAGGAATCGCTGATACACTTGGAACTATATCAACTAAAGAACTGAATGGAATTCCATTCTCGTTGCAAGAGAAAAATTTCTTGAAGAAAGTTATTTACGATACGATGTATGGTTGTGCTCCTGCCTACTTAGGATGGTATCCAAAATTATATTTTTGGGATTTTGGAATGGGTGTTGAGCTGCTAAAAGAAGATATGATAGTTGCGGATGTTCACACAGCTCCAACTAATGCAAGCGAATTTCCAATCGGCTGGGTGCTTCACGCAGGAACCGGAAAAGTGAACCTTGGTGTATTTACGGCACAAATTCCAGAAGGACAAACAATTGCATTTGTCGGACCGGTGATGAGCTACCACGAATATACTTCAACAAATTTTCTGCGGCTGACAGATGAGGAATGGAAGGCAAGTTATCTGCGGCAATCGTCAAGACCATCATTCGTGAATTTGTATTTGGCAGATAGTACCGGGAATTCACGCGGCGCTGGTGTGAATTTATTAACATCGAGCGAGGAAAATCCTACGCATCAAATTCCGCAGTCAATTGCTTTAGAGCAAAATTATCCGAATCCGTTTAACTCGAACACAGTAATCAGCTTCAGCATTCCGGCTGCCCTGACAAATTGTCAGGTAAAGCTTAAAATTTATAATTTGAACGGACAGGAAATTAAATCGCTGTTAAACCAATATCTCTCTTCAGGAAATTATATTACAAGATGGGATGGAACTGATGCGAAATCTCATCCTGTTGCGAGCGGAGTTTATTTTTATGAGCTTGTGGTGAGCACCGTCGCACCACTTGTGACGAGCTCTGTCGAACCATTGAAAGCTGGAGAAAACAGAATTACAAAAAAGATGAGTTTGATAAGATGAAATTTTTCAAGATTTTTTTTGCTCTATTTTTTATGCTCAATCTTGCATCATCACAAATGATAGAATTTATTCCAAAAGAACGACCGATTTTCCTTTTTGGGTACTGTACATGGAGCCCGATTACGTGTACAGTTATCTCAACACATTCGGTTTATGATACAGTAAAAATTTCTGCACATTATGGTGCATTATGCATATTCGACTCAGTGTCCCATCTATATACTTATTTATTGGAGTGCACATTTGTTGTAAAGAATCCCCAGAAAGACCTAACTTATGAGCTTTGGGGTTTAGGTATAACATATCCAGATCAGATATTTCAGATTCCATTCGATACAACTTATAATTATCCAATGCGTTACTTTAATTTAAAACTTTTAGCAAAAAATGGGAGCACCACAGTAGACTCGATGCTCGTTCTTTTTTATTCGGACCTTCGAGGAGACGTTGAAGAATTTGAATCCAATATGAATTGTGCTCTCTTTCAAAACTACCCTAATCCATTTGGCGAAGCCACCCATTCGGGCAACCCAGAAACTAGTATTGAGTATTTAGTACCGAGAAGGGAGTATATCACTTTGAAAGTTTATGATATACTAGGTAGAGAAGTCGCAGTACTTGTTGATGAAGTTAAAGAAGCTGGAACATACTCTTTACCATTTTCCGCTTACCATCTCCCCTTATCCAGCGGAG
>VGVX01000080.1 GCA_016873845.1 Ignavibacteria bacterium | reverse complement strand
CAGAATTATCAATTGTTAAAAGCCGCTGGTCGAATCAGAAAGCCAATTTTATTGAAACGCGGAATGTCAGCGACCCTTCAGGAGTTTTTAATGAGTGCAGAGTACATTTTATCAGAAGGAAATCAACAAGTAATTTTATGTGAAAGAGGAATTAGAACATTCGTCGAATATACTCGCAATACTCTGGATTTAAATATTGTTCCTGTAATTAAAAAATTATCACACCTTCCAGTAATTGTCGATCCAAGTCATGGTACTGGCAGAACAGATATAATCATTCCTATGAGTCTTGCATCACTGGCAGCAGGTGCTGATGGACTGATGGTTGAAGTTCATCCTGAACCTGAAAAATCCGTTTCTGATGCTGATCAAACTCTATCCCCTGCTCAATTTGGCGAATTAATGGAAAAGACAAAGAAGTTAATAAATATTTTTAATTGAGGTGAAGTATGGCTGGTAACATTTTCGGAAATTTATTTAGAGTAATCACATTTGGAGAAAGTCATGGACCAGTAGTTGGAGTAGTAATTGATGGAATTCAACCAAACTTACTTATTGATGTTTCTGAAATCCAAAAAGATTTAGATAAACGAAAACCTGGACAGAGTAAAGTAACTTCTCGAAGAAAAGAATCTGATAAAGTACAGGTTGTCTCAGGAATATTTGAAGGAAAGACAACAGGCACACCGCTATGTATGTTAATCAGAAATGAAGACACAAGAGCTAAGGATTATTCTGATTTGAAAGAAGTTTTTCGCCCTGGGCATGCAGGTTATACTTTTCTAAAAAAATATGGAATATATGATTACCAAGGAGGTGGGAGAGCATCTGGAAGAGAAACTGTTTCGAGAGTTGCAGCCGGTGCTATAGCAAAACAACTCTTAAATTCTCGAGGAATTAAAATCGTGGCTTATACAAAAAAAATTTCTTCGGTCGAAATTAATGATTTTGTTGAAGAAGAAATTAATAAAAACATTGTACGTTCTCCGGATAAACTTGCAGCAGAAAAAATGATCGAACTAATTGATGAGGCACGGAAGGATGGGGACTCGCTCGGCGGAATCGTTGAGATTCGTGTTTCTGGTCTTAAAGCTGGATTTGGCGAGCCTGTATTCGATAAAATAGACGCTGACCTATCGAATGCATTGATGTCCATTGGCGCTGTAAAAGGTTTTGAAGTCGGCAGTGGTTTCAAATCAGCTGAAATGCGCGGGAGTGAATGTAATGACCAATTCATGTTCAATCCTGAAACAAAAGAAATTGAGACAATCACTAATAACAGCGGCGGGATTCTCGGCGGAATTACCAGCGGATCAGAATTAAATTTTCGGATTGCGGTCAAGCCGACTTCTTCAATTTCAAAAAAACAAAGAAGTGTAACTACATCTGGAGAAGAAGTAGAGATCCAAATTGGCGGTAGACACGATCCGTGCATTTGTCCAAGAATTGTTCCCGTAGCCGAAGCGATGACAGCTCTTGTGCTAATCGATCACATTTTAATGCAAGAAAGGATTGTTACTGGCAGAGAAAATTTGGATGAAAAACGAAATGAACTAGACTTAATCGACCGACAAATTCTTCTGTTAATTCACGCAAGAGAAGACCTCGTTAGAGAGGTAGCAAAGGTCAAAAATATAAATGGTTTTGACATTGAAGATGAGGGTAGAGAAAAGAGAGTTTATAAAAACTGGATTTCGGCTGCGCAGGAACTAAGTTTGGATAAAGAACTTATCGAAAAGATAATGAAACTTATTCTTGAACGTTCAAAGTTTATTCAAACCAAAGGATAATTTTTGAAAGCAGGAATTATTGGATATGGCAGATTCGGAAAGCTTTTCGTAAAATATTTTGCTAAATATTTTCAGTTTGAAATTTATGATAAATCTTTTTTACTGACGAATGGAGAGAAGGAAGACTGTTATAACAAATTTTCTGAATGTGAATTCCTTTTTTTTGCAGTCCCAATATCCCAACTCGAAGATGCAATAATGGAAATTTATCCATTCATTAATAAAAATGCATTGGCGGCAGATTTATGTTCGGTTCAGGAATTTCCGCTGTCCGCCCTAAAAAAGTACTTTCCAAATAATGAGATCGTAAGTCTCCATCCCCTTTTTGGTCCCGAAAGCGTAACAGAATCGTTGAAAGATCATCAAGTAATTATGACGTACGGACAGGCGAGCGTAGAAAGATATCGCAAACTTGAAGGCTTTTTTATAAAAGAAGGTTTGAGAATTATTAACATGTCTGCTGAAGAACATGATCGACAAATGGCTTGGACACTTTGTTTAACTCAATTTATCGGAAGAGGACTTGGCAATTTACCCCTTCCAAAAAATAAGATTGGAACGAAAGGATATTTTGATTTATTTGATATAATTACGCGAGCAAACGCTGACACAATAGAACTCTTCCACGATATGAATAAATTCAATAGGTTTTCTAATGAAATGCGGAAAAAAGTAATTGAAGAATTTATGAAATTGAATCTGAAATTGGATGATCATGATGCTTCAAAACACTGAACGAAATCGACTCGCAGATCTATTAAAAGGGATTGCAATTCTTTTAATGATTCAAGTTCATATTATGGAATTGTTCGCCAGTCAAGATATTTTTCACAGCACAATTGGTAAGGTTTCTCTTTTTCTTGGTGCCGCACCAGCAGCGCCAATTTTCATGATTGTAATGGGATATTTTGCTGCTCAATCCAAAAAAGACTTTGACACTCAGTTACTGAGAGGAATTAAGCTTTTCCTTGGAGGGATATTGTTGAATGTTGGGCTCAATTTATCATTGTTAATTAAAATATATTTTTATGGAGAAAATCTTGATCCATATAGATATATCTTCGGGGCTGATATTCTTCCTTTAGCTGGCTTGAGTTTAATTGCGCTTGCTGGAATAAAAAAATTCACCGCAGACAAATCAATTTGGCAAGTAATAATCTTAGTTTTCGTAATCCTAATTGCTGAAGTCGTGAATAAAATCGATCCGCTAATTCCGGATACATGGAAATATTTTCTTTCTTTCCTTTTCGGAATCAGCGAATGGGCTTACTTCCCTTTCTTCATTTGGTTTGTCTATCCATTGTCAGGCTTTTTATTGTATAACTTATTATTACGACAAGTTTTTACGAAGTACTTCAAAAAAAGAAATCTACTGATCGGATTCATTCTCGTTGCGATCTTTACTGCTTTAACAATTAATTGGTCAACATCTCTCTCAGCAAATTTACAGGCTTATTACCACCATGGATTTCTTTTTTATGTCTGGTGCATAATTTTCTTAACCGGATGGACAATAGCCATACATTTTATATTAAGCTTTTTACAGAACAATTATGTAATTAGATATGCAGAGTGGCTCGGAAGAAATGTAACTGCAGTTTATGTTTTTCAATGGATAATAATTGGAAATATCGCGACCTATATTTATCAATCAAAAGGGATTTGGGAAATAGTATTGTGGTTCCCATTCGTACTCTTAATCACTTCAATACTCACCCTACTCTGGCGAAAATATCAAACGTAACTTCACTTAATGATTATCGCTTTGCTAAGTTTTTTTTCGGATTTCAATCTCCACTCGAGTTTTCTTCTTAAGTTTTCTTTCTGAGGATGATTTGGATCTGCATTGATCAATTGCATAAAATACTCGACAACTTTTTCATAATTGTTTAAATACATGCTCACAGCCGCATAAGCGTAATATAATTCTGAGAGTGGAACTTGTCCAAGCAAATCTACTCTATCTTTTAAAATGTTCTCAGCTTTTTTACAATATTCCATTGACTTATTTAATTCACTGTTCTTTAAAAAGACTGACGCGAGCTGGATATAAAGTCTCACTTTCGATAGTGTATCTTGATGAACTGCCTTAAGAAATATTTTTTCCACTTCGCTCAACTTGAATATTTTCAAAAGACTTGTCGCATTGAGATTCTCGTTTAAAATATGATTTGCGTATTTATTCAATAGGACAGATGAATCGGGGAATATTCTTAACAATGTTTCCAACTCAGAGCGATTATTTTTGTCAATTAATAGTTTCTCTTTCGCCTCCATCAGTAAAACATTTGAAACATAACTTGATTGTTTTTGCTCAGTCAGGTTTCGAGCAAATGCGTAGGACAATCTGTAATTCTTCGACTTTGATAAATGATATTCTGACGCGCTAAATATTTCCTCAGACGTAACTTTCACACGATTTAAATAATCTTTTAGAAGAATGTTATTTAAAGTATCAAAACGCCCATCATAATTATATACCAGCATACTCGTTTTTCCGATGAAGAATGACTTCGGAGCAAGGAACTCGAGCTGAGGTTTCAGCTGAGTGTTTAATCTTTTGCTGCTTGCAATAGAATAAAATCCTTCTGATGAAATAGTCTGGCAGCTCAAGAAAGTAAAAAGATTTTTTATATCGATTTTTCGGAAATCGTCTTTGACCTTTTTTTGATTAAACTTGCGCTGTAAAATTTCGAAATCTACTTCAAGCTTTTTGCCTGAACCAACAATTATGATATCTCCAAAAGTTGATGTCCAGATCTCAGAATATGGGAATACTTCATTAAAAGTGGCAAGCACGAGTTTCAAAATTTCATCCTGCATTTCATATATATGGAACCATTGCACCATCAATCCATCTTCATTCAGCTTTTCCTTGCAGTTAGTGAAATATTCCATTGAAAATAAATTCCCAATCCCGCTTATCCAAGGATTTGATGGTTCGGAAATTATGACGTCATATTTTTGGTTTGATAATTTTAGAATGGTCTGGGCATCTTCAATATGCACTTTCAAACGAGGATCATTCAAACAATTATTATTAGCTTGCCTAAAATATTCTGCAGCTTCGATTACTTCAGAAGAAATTTCTGCACATTCAACTTTTTCCACATCATGTGCCAAAGTCGAAGCAATTGTAACTCCGCTTCCAAATCCAACAATAAAAATGTTTTTTGCATTTGGATGCAGCATCATCGGAACTTGTCCGAGCAAAACTTGAGTCGGCATATCAGTTATGTCGCTCGCATCTGGTTTACCATTTATAATCAGCACTCGGTCTGAATTTAGACCCGGTTCCTGGATTACTCCTACATTTGCATTCAGACCTTCTTTGTAATACAACACTTTTTTTTGTTCGAGAAAATTTTTAAAATCAGAGAAAGACTTTGGCTGAACATCATGGTAACGCTTAAATACACCACTCAACATTAAATTAATATTCCATGATGGATTGAGTAATAAATAAATCATAGTGATTGTGGCTGAACTGGCAACGAAAATTATCCTCTGACGGTGGCGAATTTTATCATAGAATATAATAAGAAGGAACGCCGCAACAAGATTTAGTACAATTCCAATTTCGAAAGAATTTTTTATTCCAAATTTAGGGATTAAAAATAAACCAGTGATTACCACACCGATAACTGTACCGGCAGTGTTCACAGAAAATACAGTCCCGACAGAATAACCAACTTTTTTTGAAGACGTAGAAACGATTTCAACAACAAGCGGCAGAGTCATACCCATAAAAATTGTCGGAATGAAAATCAGCAAGAAGCAGACAAGAAACTCAATACTCAAAAATATCCCAAAAGTTGTATCAGTTTTTACCAGAATCGAAGAGAGCTTTAAAAAATCATATGGAAGTCTCTCATAAAATGGTAAAATGATCATCGTACTGACAGCGATTGCAGTTTGACAAAAAATTATTGCATTAACTTTATCATACTTTTTGAATTTGTCCGACGCAACTATTAAACTTCCAAGTGTGATTCCGCTGATGAATGCCATCAGCATTATTGAAAATGAATAAGTGGACGATCCAAAAATATTAATCAATACTCTCACCCAAACCATTTCATAAAGTAGAGCAGCCATGCCCGATATTCCGGCAGCAATAATAGAAACTGAAATAATTTTTTTACTAAAATTGACCTCACTATCAGTGGGGATGTTAGGTTCATTAAGTAATTCACCTGGTATCGATTTGCCTGTTGGTAAATTTAATGTGATCAGTCCGATTGCAGCATTTATGAATGCAGCTATGTAAATAGTAACATTAAATCCAAAATTTTCTATAAGCACAAATCCAACAAAGTAAGTGCCTATCACTGCTCCAAATGAATTCAGAAAGTAAAGTGTCGCAGTTTCTTTACGAATGCTTGAAATTTCTGCTGCAAAAAACTTTGTTAATGCTGGAAGTGTCCCCCCCATTAAAATCGTCGGAAGTAATATCAAGCTGGAGCTAAGCAATAATTTAAACGAATTGTATAAAATTAAATTCGACTCAACTCCAAGTGATATCGCAGCTTCAATATAAATCTTTCCTAAGAAGGTGCTGATCAATGGATATAAAAAGCAATAGACACCTATAATTAATTCTAAAATAGCATATAACCTTACGGGCGAAATAAACTTGTCAACCCGTGTACCAATAAAGTAATTTCCTAATGCAAGTCCTCCAAGAAAAGTTGCCAGCACTATCATCTGAGCATAGGTTGAATTGCCTAGGAACAGAGCAAGATACTTGAACCATACAACTTGGTAAATTAATCCTGTCATTCCGCTGAGGATGAAAAATACAGCAAGGATTAATCTCGTTTTTTCGTCTGACTTTGTTTCTATCGAGATATTTGTCATGATTTATTGGATTGGTTAATAAATTTCATTTTATATATTGAGTGCAAAGTTATCAAAATTATTGAAAGGAAAAATTAGTGGATAAAAAGAATTATGAAATATTGATAAGAAAAGATGGAGAAAATAAATATTCAGCTTTCTGTCCCGAATTGAACCTTTTAGTGAAAGGAACTTCCCACGAAGGAGTTGAACTGAAAATTAGAAAAAAAATAGCTGAATTAAATAGTGTAAACCTCAAGGCAAATCCCGATTCCTGTTCAGCCGCAATCAATGAGGAACCTGCCCATTAGTTAGGTTGGCCTTAGTCGATAGTCTCGTCCGCCGAAGCGGAATGCGTATGCGGATTAAAGAATGAGACTGAAGGTAGTGAAATTAGCGGGAAGGCATAACTAAGTCAAAAACTGAGCCAAACTCATTTTTGATTAAGAAAAAACTATTGACTATCAGTCCAAAAAGAGCTATATCGCACAAGTGAAAAGGAGAGAACAGTTTTTTACATTGGATATTGATGGCATCACTTCCGATACGATTGTTAAGCCTGGGGTTGTTTCAACCTGCTAACTATAGTTAGACAAAAACAAAATAACAAATTTTAACAATCAGCTTAAAGGAGAGCTTTATGAAAAAATTCCTTCCGGTACTTTTTATCCTTCTAATGTTTAGTTTATCGTTCGCACAATTAACTGGAACGAAAACTATTCCTGGCGATTATACTACTATTCAGGCTGCAATCGCTGCTTTAAATTCATCTGGTGTAGGATCTGGAGGTGTAACTTTTAATGTTGCAGCTGGTCATACTGAATCAAGTACTGATTCACTTGTTATCAATGCAACTGGAACTTCTGGGAATCCTATTGTTTTCCAAAAAAGTGGAACTGGAGCAAATCCGGTAATCTCAAGAACAGATGGAGGTTTTCTTACGACATCATCATTGGGTGGTGCCGGTGACGCAGTAATAAAATTTAATGGCACAGACTATATTACCTTCGATGGTATTGACGTTTCAGGTGCAAGTGGTATCGAGTATGGATATCTGACTCATAAAAACAACGGAACAGATGCTTGTCAAAATCTTACGATTAAAAATGCCACGATAACAATGACAAAAGGTACGAGTGCCTTCGTCATGGGTATCTACGTTGGTAATGGAACAACCTCGCTCTCATCAGCCACAGGTGTAACTGTAACAGATCAAGGTGGGCGTAATATAAATATTGTGTTAACAGGTAACACAGTCCAGAATGTCCATGCAGGAATTTACGTGCGAGGATCATCTGCAACTGGTTTTGCTGACTCAAGCGTTATAGTTGGTCAATCTGGTGCTGGAAATATCATTAAAAATTTTGGCGGCGGCTCAGCAACTGCAACTTATGGTGTGTACTTTATATATGTAATTAATCCAAATGTTGCCTACAATACAATTAACAATGCCGATGGCGGTTCTGCACATGGATCAACTTTATACGGAGTATTTACCTCAAGTGGTGTTGCGGGGGATATAAATTGCAGTAATAACAATATTACGATGGCTAATTCTTCTGCCTCATCAGCCACTTATTATATCTATAATACTAATGCTGTAACATCGGAAACTTATAATAACAATACATTTGCAGCTGGAACACTTTCTTCAACTGGATCTGTAGGTCTCATTTGGTCGAGCACCAGCCTCAGTGCTGCTACAAAGACCATCTCTGGAAATTCAATCAGTGGAACTATTAATAGAACCGGTGCAAGTGGAACTTTTTACTTTTATTATAACAATGGAAGCGGTACCCACACTGAGAATCTTTATAATAATACTATTTCGAATATTACACTTACTGGTTCATCAACATTCTATGGTTTTCTGTCAACTACAGCTAGTACATGCACTCACAATATATACAACAATACCGTTAAAGATATTACAGGTGGAACCGGCACAATGTATGGAATTCATAGAACTTTAGCTGCAGGCTCAGTTTATAATAACTCAGTTTATAATTTAACTGGGGGTGGTACGATCTGGGGTATTAGTTGTGGTTCAGGTAATATGAGTATCTACAAAAATTCAATTTATAATTTATCTTCTTCATCAATAGGGACAACTGCGGGTACAGTTACTGGAATTTACGTAAGTGCCCAAACTAATACTTACATTTACAATAATTTTGTCTCCGAGCTTAAAGCTCCAACTTGTGCAGCTACTGATGCTATTAGAGGTATTGGAAGCATTGCTGCTAGTACTACTGCAAATCTTGGAATTTATTACAACACTATCTTTTTGAATGCATCTTCGACTGGTACAAATTTTGGTACAAGCGGAATATATGTTACTACCAGCACTACAGCAACATCTGGTGCTCTTGATATGCGTAATAATATTATTGTGAACGCATCAACATCGGCTGGAACAGGATTTACAGCTGCTTATCGAAGAAGCAGTACTACTCTTACAAACTTCGTAGCAGCAAATAACAATTTATTTTTTGCTGGTACACCAAGCGCAACTAACTTAATATATTATGATGGCACGAATTCAGATCAGACTATTGCTGGGTATAAAGCTCGAGTCTCTCCGTTGGAAGCAGCATCCTTTAGTGAAAATGCAACATTTGTAAATTCAACGACACCGCCATACGATTTACATATTAATACAACCGCGCCAACTCAGATCGAAAGCGGTGCTGGTGTTATTAGCGCTCCAATTTCTATCACCGATGACTTCGATGGTCAGACGAGGAATGCAACAACTCCAGATGTAGGCGCTGATGAGTTTAACGGTGTGGGATTGGATCTAACACCACCGACTATGACTTATACTGCGTTAATGAATACTTCATCATTAACTGCTCGAAACTTAGCAGTAACAGTTACTGATCCAAGCGGTGTGCCAACAACTTCACCGGGCTGGCCAAATCTTTATTGGAAGATTAATTCAGCTGCGTCATATACTGCTGCGACTCCAAATTCTGTGGTTGGAAGCGTATATACTTTTAATTTTGGAGCGGGTGTGGTTCTTGGCGACACGGTCAAATATTATATCTGTGCTCAAGACAATGCTGGAACTCCCAACGTTGGTGCAAGCCCATCCGTGGGAGCTAGTGGCTTTTCGACTAATCCGCCTGCTGCCTCAACACCACCGACTACACCTAATTCGTATATTATCATAGGCGCGATTAGCGGAATAAAAACTGTTGGTATTAGTGGAGATTATGCCACTTTAACTGCTGCAATAAACGATTTTAATGCGAAGGAGCAAACTGGTCCAGTTACATTCTCCCTTCTTGACGCTGATTATTCAACTTCGGAAACATTCCCAATAGTTATTAATCAGAATCCGGGAACGACCAGCACGAATACACTTACTATCAAACCAGCATCTTCAGTTAATGCAACTATTTCTGGTGCTGCTTCCGCAATCATTAAATTAAATGGTGCAGATTATGTAACAATTGATGGATCTAACAGCGGAACATCATCGCGCAACTTAACAATTTCAAATTCAGGTACAGCGCCGCCTATTGCTGCTATTTGGATTGGAAGCCTCGGTATAGGTGCTGGTGCTATGAATAATACAATTAAAAATTGCAACATCAATAATGGATTGAATACTGGTACAACCTATACAAGTTATGCAATCTTTGTCGGAAGTGCATCAACCATTGGAACGGCTGGTGAAAATAATAACAACTTAACAATTCAGAACAATATCATCAGCAAAGCTTATCATGGTATATATGCTGTTGCCCCTTCAACTGGTATAAATAGCGGATTAAATATTTCATCCAATATTATTGGCTCAAATACAGCAACAGACTATATTGGATACTATGGTGTTTATGTCGAAGGCGCTAATCCTCCTTTAATTTCCCAAAATGAAATTTTTAATATTATTTCTGCAGTCAGTATTAATATTGCTGGAATCAATATTGGGCAAAATGTTACTGGTGCTTCAATCAATCGAAATCTAATCCATGATATTAAGCAAAATGCAACAGGAGGATGGGGAGCTTACGGTATAAACATTGCCTCAGGTACAAATGTATCCAACATCGTAATTTCTAATAATATGATATATGGGATTAATACGATCAATTATAGTACTTCAAGCACAATTTATAATCCATTTGGTATTAGAATTACTGGTGGTACAGGACACAAATTTT
>VGVX01000079.1 GCA_016873845.1 Ignavibacteria bacterium | reverse complement strand
GTAGCGTTCAACCTAATCAATGCTTCTGTATTGATCACGCCCATACAGTTCGGCCCAATCAATCTGATCTGATTCTCTTTTGCAATTCGTATTAATTCTTTTTCAAGCTCAGCACCTTCGCCGCCGACTTCTTTGAATCCAGCGGTTATAATAATTACGTTTTTAATTTCTTTACGAGCGCAATCTTGAAGCCCCTGCAAAACAAATTTTCTTGGAAGTAGAATGATTGCCAGATCGATTGATTCATTGACTTCATCTAATGAAGAATAACATTGCGTTCCAAGAATTTTATTTGCATTTGGATTTATAACAAAGATTTTTCCGGTAAACTGAAAGCTTTTAATACTTTTTAAAATTTCGTATCCAATCGAACCTTCTTTTGAAGAAGCTCCGAGCAGGGTGATACTTTTGGGATAAAAAAATTTTTTTAGCGATGAATCCATTTTGATAAACTTACGTAATAAAATTCAGTTCAATGCAAAATTATTCGATTTATATTAATAAAACTAATAAGAAACGAAGAACGCAACATTTTAGAAAATTCTTGTCTTGTGTTGATTAGTGGCTTAGAATGTTCTAACTTCATAAAGTAATGAGATGAAAAATTATCTTAATCATAAGTTAAAATTATTTAGAATCGAAAGTGTCGCATCTCGATTAGAAATGCTCAAAAGATTAATCCCTTTTGAAGCTTTTATTTGGATGGCTGGTCTGATAGCGTTAATCCTAATATCACCATCAAACGATTCCCATTTTACTTTTTGCTTTTTCAAAAATGTTGGGATCGATTTTTGCCCCGGCTGCGGACTCGGAAAATCGATTTCATATTTATTTCATGGAAAAATTTCTGCATCATTTGAAGCGCATCCGCTTGGAACGGTTGCCGCCATAGTTCTTTCACTCAGAATTTATTCGTTAATAAAAAGACAAATTCAAAACTATAAATCAATTTATACGGAGGTTTAAATGCCAAATATATTTCAACTTTTACCCGAACTCGAGGGAGAAGAAATGGTTTTTGTTCAAGGTCTGATAAGAGATCTTAATGATAATCAGGCGATGCAATTTGCCAATATGTACCGAGCAAGAAGAAAAGATCCGCAAACAATTCTTCTTCTAACGCTTCTTGGTTTTATTGGAATTGCAGGCGTTCAGCGCTTCATGCTGAACCAAGTCGGAATGGGATTACTTTTTCTACTTACAGGCGGAATTTGTCTGATAGGAACAATTATAGATTTAGTCAATCACAAGAAACTTTCGTTTGAGTACAATCAAAACGTAGCACAGCAAACAGCTATTCTTGTTAAAGGTTCGTTCAACTGATTTGCTTTATTGCTGTCACCTACCGGTGGGTGACAGCAGCATCTTTTTTTTAGTCAAAAATCTTTTCGATGTTCACATAATTTGTGTGCATTAATTCAACTGCACTATCAATCGCGTCTGAATTTTCGGCAGCAAGAACTTCATTAAGCATATCAACCGAGACAATTAATTTTTCCACAGCTTCTTTATAAGCTTCTGTTTTTCCTTCAAGTCTCTTAGAAAGTTTTGCCGTAAGCATTGCTTCTGATTTTTGCTTCAGCTCATCGCCCATTTCCTTTATTTTATCGTATTTTTTATCCGGCAAGTATTTGTGATAGATCACATACAATACTTTATGAAATGCATCGACTTCCTTCGCAACAGGTCTGATAGTCCGAACGAGGATTTCATATTTTGTATGCATTTCTTCTACAGCATCGAGAAGAAATTGATTGTTGTTTCCTTCGCAAGCTTTGAGGTATGCGTCAATTGAATTTTTAAAATCAGAAACACCAAGCTGCCAATTTGTGTTCTTGTCTCTTAAAATGCCAGGAAGCTTTGCTGAATAAATTTTCTCTGCGAGCGTTTTAACATCCTCAGAATAATTTCTAAGTGCGGCGAAATCCTTTTCGGGATAAGCAGTATGCCAAATTGGGTACATAACTTCGTGGAATTGCCCGAGTTCGGCTACGCTGCTGTTAGTTTCATCGGAATATTCCTCTTGAGCAAGAAGTGAAAAATTAAAAGCGAACAAAAAAGTTAGTAAAGAAAGGTTTATTATCCGTCTCATCATTTCCTCTGATTTGGTGATTATTTCTTTATAAATATAAAAATTTAAGTTGTGATACCACAGACTTTTTTGCGTTACCGATTGGTCAGTAACGGTAAAAAACAGACTTATCTCGTAAACTGATTCATAAATAATTTTCATCTTATTTATCTCATCCATATATTTCAAAAAAAGTGCAACACTAATTAGTAAGCGAGCTTGTGATGAAGCATCTAACAAAATCAGTTACGAAAATATTTTTTCTTTTAACGTTTGCTTTTTGCCATACGAATTTTATTTCTGCGCAGCCGCTGGATATGGAAAAACTTCACGGACTAAAAGCACGATCAATTGGTCCGGCAGGAATGAGCGGCAGAATAACAAGCATTGATGTAGTGCTGAAAGACCCATCGATTATTTATGTCGGAACAGCTTCAGGGGGATTATGGCGATCGAAAGGAAGCGGAGTTGATTGGGAGCCGTTGTTTGATGAGCAGCCTGTTGCATCCATAGGAGCGGTTGCAGTTGATCAAAACATTCCGGATGTGATTTGGGTCGGAACCGGGGAAGGAAATCCCCGCAACAGTCAAACAAGCGGCAACGGCGTTTATAAAAGTCTCGATGCAGGCAAAACGTGGACGCATCTCGGACTGGAAGGCACTCGCAATATCCATCGAATTATTATTCATCCTCAGAATTCAGATGTTGTTTATGTTGCGGCACAAGGTTCTGCCTGGGGCGAAAGCAAAGAGCGTGGAATTTATAAAACAACTGACAGTGGAAAAACTTGGGAGAAAATTCTTTTTGTAAATGAAAAAACCGGAGCGGCTGATCTCGTTATTGATCCATCTAATCCGAACAAGCTAATTGCCGCAATGTGGGAATTCCGCAGATGGCCCTGGTTCTTCAAATCCGGAGGCGAAGGATCTGGATTATTCATCACAGTTGACGGTGGAAGAACTTGGAAGAAAAAAACTTCGGACGACGGTTTGCCGAAAGGCGAGATAGGAAGAATAGGGCTTGCGATTTCAAACAGCAGTCCTAATGTTATTTACGCTTTGATTGAATCGAATAAAAATGCTCTCTACCGATCCGACGACGGTGGTTTTACTTGGAATAAAATTAATGATAAAGATGTCGGTAATCGTCCATTTTATTATGCTGATATTTTTATCGATCCCAAAAATGAAAATCGTATTTACGATGTAGCTACTTATGTTAGAATAAGCGAGGATGGCGGCAAAACATTTAAAAATTTAAACTCGCTTTCAAAAATTCATGTCGATCATCATGCATGGTGGATTCACCTTGAAAATCCGAATTTTATCATAGATGGAAACGATGGCGGTCTTGCAATTTCATTTGATAAAGGTAAATCGTGGAAGTTCGCAGAAAATCTTCCGCTTGGGCAATTTTATCACATTAATGTCGATATGGAATTCCCTTATAATGTTTATGGCGGATTGCAGGATAACGGCTCGTGGAAGGGTCCAAGCCGAGTTTGGAGATCTGGTGGAATTCGGAATACATATTGGGAAGCAATAGGCGGTGGAGATGGATTTGATGTTGTTCCCGATCGAAGTAATTCGCGCTTCGGATATGCGATGTCACAAGGCGGATGGTTGAATAGATATGATGCAGAAACAGGAGAGCAGAAACTTATTCGCCCGTTTCATCCCGAGGGTAAGGATTTAAGATTCAATTGGAATGCAGGAATTGCACACGATCCATTTGATGCAACAACAATTTATTATGGAAGTCAATATCTTCACAGAAGTACAAACAGAGGTGACTCGTGGGAAATCATTTCTTCTGATTTGACGAACAATGATCCAGAAAAACAAAAACAGCTTGAAAGCGGCGGACTTACTTACGACGTAACCAACGCTGAGAATTTTACAACAATCATATCAGTTGCGCCGAGCCCGGTTAAACGCGGAGTGATTTGGGTCGGTACAGACGATGGAAACGTTCAACTCACAACCGATGACGGAAAGACTTGGACAAATGTAGTAAAGAATATCAAAGGCATTCCTGAAGAAATATGGATTGCACAAATTCAAGCCTCAACAAATAACGCCGGAGAAGCATTTGTTGTTTTCGATAATCACAGAAAAGACGATTGGACTCCATATGTTTTTCACACAAAAGATTTTGGAAGGATTTGGAAAAATCTTGTAAGCGGAAAAAATATTTTTGGATATGCACTTTCATTCGCTCAGGATTTTGTTGAACCTAAGTTAATGTTTTTGGGGACTGAATTTGGATTATATGTCAGCATCGATGCAGGTGAAAATTGGACTAAATGGAAAAACGGCTTTCCAACGGTATCTACTATGGATATGATAATTCATCCGAGAGAGAGTGATTTGGTTCTTGGAACGTTTGGAAGATCGGTTTATATTCTCGATAACATTCAGCCGTTGAGAGTCTTGGCGAAAGAAGGTTTGAAAGTACTCGAGAATAAAGTG
This sequence comes from Ignavibacteria bacterium, assembly GCA_016873845.1. Classification (NCBI taxonomy): domain Bacteria; kingdom Pseudomonadati; phylum Ignavibacteriota; class Ignavibacteria; species Ignavibacteria bacterium. The sequence continues at coordinate 6,334 of VGVX01000079.1, read as the reverse complement.
AAGATGTATGAAATTCCGGATGCATATCTTGCCGTCTATAACTCCGCACCGGGAATTCGCAATCCTGGCGACGCAATTTATTCTGGTGAAAATCTGCCAAATGGTGCGATGTTAACCTTCAGTCTCAACATCGAACAAAAAGAAAAGAAGGAAGAAGCTAAATCAGTAGAAAATTTGAATGAGGAGAGCGAATCACGTTCAAAAGATTCCGGTGAAGTTAAAATCGAAATCTTAAACGTAAAAAATGAACTGATTCGTACATTGAAGCAACCTGCAAAAAACGGAATGAACAGAATTTACTGGAATCTTGAACGCAAGGGAATAAGATTTCCAAATCAGCCCAAGCCAAAACCTGGCGATAGAGAACCCAGTGGACCGCAAGTCATTCCAGGAAAATATTTAGTGAAAATTTCAGCAGGTGAATTTTCAGACTCAACTTTTGTAAATGTTAAATTAGATCCTAGGTTGATGATTACTGACGAAGATATTCTTGTAAAAGAAAAAATGTTCGCTTCGGTTGTAGAAAAAGTTAATAGCGCGACTGGGCTAATGGACAAACTTCGTGATGCACAAAAAAATCTTAAGCTCATTGATGAAATTCTTAAAGATAAAGACGATGCCAATTACAAAAATTTGAAATCAAGAAGTAAAGCCCTTCAAGATACTCTTAAAAACATGACTGAATTATTTTATGACAGTGACATTCAAGGAATAAGGCGCGATCCGAAAAAACTCGGCTCGCAGCTTTCGACTGTTTATCGCTATGCGGTTTCATCATGGGAAGCACCGTCCGAAATGGCAGAAATTAGTTTAAAACATTTTTCATCAAAACTGACAGAGGCAGAGAATGCCATAACTTCTTTTTTCAATAAAGAATGGAAAGAGTTTTCGGAACAAATTGAAAGAGCTAAAATCTCTTTGATTGAAAGATTTTAGCAGCTAAATCATAAAACAAATTGGGATGCTGACGATCATTTATCATCATGAAAATCAGTGTCCCATTTCTTTATTTTGAAATAAACTTCAATCGACCCTGCTCACCTAATTCGACTTCAACTTTATCTCCGTTCTTAATACTTCCGCGAAGGATCTCTTCAGAAAGAGGATTAATTAAATACTTTTGTATCGCTCGCTTCAATGGCCTAGCTCCGTAAACGACATCGTAACCGACTTTTGTAAGCCAATCTTTTGCTTCATTGCTTAACTCGATTGTAATTTCTTTCTCCTCTAGCATCTTGATCACTTGAAGAATTTGCAGATCAACAATTTGATTTATTTCACTATGTGTAAGAGGTTTGAAAAGAATTATTTCATCGATTCGATTTAGAAATTCGGGACGAATTGACTGACGCAACAGATTTTGCAATTCAATGCGAAGGTCGCCAAGAATGTAATCGCGGTTCTCGTCATTAAGTTCACTCAATCTTTCCTGGATTAAGTGCGAACCGATATTAGAGGTCATGATAATTATTGTATTTCTAAAGTTAACGGTTCTGCCCTTATTATCGGTTAATCTACCTTCGTCCAAAACTTGAAGCAGCACATTGGAAACTTCAGGATGAGCTTTTTCAATCTCATCAAGTAAAACGACAGAATACGGTTTTCGTCTTACAGCTTCGGTTAATTGTCCTCCTTCTTCAAATCCGACGTAACCGGGAGGGGCTCCAATCAATCGGCTTACGGAAAACTTTTCCATATATTCGGACATATCAATTCGAACCATTGCATGATCATCGTTGAACAAAAATTCCGCTAATGCACGCGCAAGTTCTGTTTTTCCAACGCCGGTTGTTCCGATGAAAATAAATGATCCAATCGGACGGTTTTGATCCTGCAAGCCCGCACGCGAACGTCTAATAGCATTCGATACAGCAGAAACTGCATCGTCTTGTCCGATCACTCTTTGATGAAGGCGTTCTTCAAGATTCAGGAGTTTTGATCTTTCACTTTCAAGCATTCTACTGACAGGAATGCCTGTCCATTTTGCTACTATTTCGGCAACATCTTCGGCATCGACTTGCTCTTTCAGCATCTTTTTATTCTTTTGAACTGATTCAAGCTCGGCAATTTTTTTTGCGAGATCATTTTTAAGTGTATTCAATTTTCCGTAACGTATCTCCGCCACTTTTCCAAGTTCACCTTCGCGTTCGAATCTTTCCGCATCTTGTTTCAAAGTTTCGATTTCTTTCTTCATCTGACGAATTGATTTTATTAAATCTTTTTCGTTCTGCCAATGTACACGAAGCGAAGAGAGGGATTCTCTTTCATTCTCTAATTCCTTTTCAAGTTCTATCAATCGCATCTCAGTTGGGTTTTCGGTGGCTTGATTTGAATCGCCAAGTTCGCGCTGTAATGCGACCTTTTCAATTTCCAGTTGTTTGATTCTTCGCTCAATATCATCGAGTTCTTCGGGCATTGAATCGATCTCGATTCGAAGCTTTGAAGCCGCTTCATCGACGAGGTCAATTGCTTTGTCCGGCAGAAATCTATCAGATATATAACGATGCGAAAGCTGAGCCGCTGCAACAATCGTCGCATCAGTTATTTGTACGCCATGATGCACTTCATAGCGTTCCTTCAATCCACGAAGGATTGAAATTGTATCTTCAATATTTGGTTCATCGACCAAAACAGGTTGAAACCTTCTTTCAAGTGCCGCATCTTTTTCAATATATTTTCGATATTCGTCCAAAGTCGTTGCCCCGATGCAATGCAGGTCTCCTCGTGCAAGTGCTGGTTTTAAAATGTTCGCTGCATCTACTGATCCTTGTGCGGCGCCGGCGCCGACTAATGTATGAAGTTCATCGATAAATAAAATTACTTCGCCATTTGATTCTTGAACCTCTTTTAAGACCGCTTTCATTCTGTCTTCAAACTGTCCGCGGAATTGTGTTCCGGCTACAAGCGAGCCCATATCGAGAGCAACGATTTGTTTTGTTTTTAAATTTTCGGGGACATCACCAAGTATTATTCGATGAGCCAATCCTTCTGCGATTGCTGTTTTGCCTACTCCAGGCTCGCCGATTAACACTGGATTGTTTTTCGTTCGTCTCGAAAGGACTTGAAGCACTCTTCGGATTTCATCTTCTCTTCCGATTACTGGGTCAAGTTTATTTTTCATTGCAAGTTCATTCAGGTTTCTACCATATTTTTGCAAAGCTTGGTAAGTGTCTTCGGGATTTTGTGAACGAACAGATTGTGTTCCGCGGATATCTTTTAAAATCTTGAGTATATTTTCTTTTGTAATACCTTGAGTCCTCAATAATTTTCCGGTTGTGCCAGAGTCTAAGGAAAGAGCAATTAAAATGTGTTCTGTACTTACGAATTCATCTTTAAGAGAATTTGCCTCTTTAAGCGCAGTATCAAATAACTTAGCCAAATCTTGAGAGATAAATTGATTCCCGACACCCGAACCGGCAACTTTTGGAAGCCGTTCAATTTCTTCGTTAATTTTTATTTTAAGATTATTAACATTTGCACCTAATTTATGAATCAACGGCAATACAACTCCGTCTAATGATTGAATTAAAGCAGCAAGCAAATGTATTGGTTCGATTTGTTGATTTGTATAATTTTGGGCTATCTCTTGTGCCGCAGCTACAGCTTCTTGAGATTTTATTGTCAATTTGTTGAGATTAAAAGTCATTGTGATTTAGAATGTTAATGAAAAATTCATTTTGAATGTTGTTAAAATAAAAAAATAGTGTGAAATGGTAAATGGATGGAGAAATCAACTAGTTTGAGTGTTCTTATTTAATAAATTGCCAATAAATCAAAAGTTGAAAAATCGACAACCATTAATTTTTTCATCGCTGCAGAAAGAGGAAAAGAAAAACGGGATAATCCGTTCTGCAGTTGCGGATTATCCCTTTAGATCAAAAATAAGTAACTATTTTTTCATAGACTTACCATCGTTGGTAGATTTTGCTTCATTCACAACGATATTACGCCCTTTGAGCTCTGATTTATTTAAGGCTTCCATGGCTGCGGTTGCGGCTTCATCGGACGCCATTTCAACAAATCCGTATCCTTTTGAACGGCGGGTTTGTTTATCTTTGATCACTACGGCTGATGTGACTTCGCCGTATGCTTCGAACAATTTTTGGAGTTCTTCATTAGAAACTGCAAATGGAAGACTTCCAACAAACAATTTTTTTGACATAAAAAATAGAACCTATAATAAAAAACTACTTAAGCCCCATTCATAAAATCTCAGAAAAAGATTAGCACTTAATTAACCATGAATGAGTCTTAAGTCCTGAACTAAAATATATAAAAATAGTAGCAAATCAAAGTTTTTTGAAATTGTAAACAAAATCAACAGATGCAGCTACCGTATCTTATCGACTAAAGCTCATTAGCAGAATCATACAAATTTGGAAGATAATCAGTATTTTAAAATCAAAATTAGAATTGAAAAGACATGAATCCAGTTGAAATTATTATTAAAAAGCGTAACGGAATTGAGCTTGATTCCAACGAAATAAAATTTATCGTTCAGGGATTTTTAGAAGGATCAATTACAGACTATCAGATGTCAGCTTTTCTGATGAGTGTATATTTTACCGGTATGACGTCTTCGGAAACTTCGACATTAACTGAAATTATGCTTCACAGCGGTGAAGTTTTAGATCTGTCGAGCGTTTCAGGCATTAAAGTCGATAAACATTCCACAGGAGGAGTGGGGGATAAAGTCTCATTAATTATTGCACCAATAGTAGCTTCAGTTGGTATACCAGTTCCAATGATCTCCGGCCGTGGACTGGGACATAGCGGCGGAACACTTGATAAATTGGAATCCATTCCTGGTTTCAGGACGGAATTATCAGTCGCTGATTATAAACAATCACTTCAGAAAATTGGCGCTGTGCTCATAGGTCAGACCAAAGAAATTGCACCTGCTGATAAAAAAATCTATGCTTTGCGTGATGTGACCGGCACTGTTGAGTCGATCCCTCTGATTTGTGCAAGTATTATGAGTAAGAAATTGGCCGAAGGGATTGACGGATTAGTTCTTGATGTAAAAACTGGAGTTGGAGCTTTTATGAAAACTCTGGAAGACTCAGAACGTCTCGCTTCTGGCTTGAAAGCGATTTCTGAAGCATTTAATAAAAAGACAATCGCGTTTATCACGGCAATGGATCAGCCGCTTGGTTATGCAGTTGGTAATTGGCTCGAAGTAGCCGAGTCAATTGAATGCTTGAAAGGAAAAGAAGTTAAAGATTTGATGGAAGTTTGTCACAATCTTGCTGGTGCAATGATATTTCTCGGCGGAAAAGCATCTTCCATAGAAAAGGGAATTGAAACGTCCAGAAAACAAATTGAAAATGGCAATGCTTATAAAAAATTTCTTGAGATAACAGAAAACCAAGGGGGAGATATTTCATTTCTTGAAGATTTAAAAAAATATCCAAAGTCAAAAAATTCTGTAACTGTAAAGGCAAAACACAGCGGTTACATTGATTCAATAAATGCTTTCGAAATTGGGATGGCAGGAATTGAGCTCGGTGCAGGAAGAATGAAACACGATGACGTGATCGATCCGAAAGCGGGATTGCAGTTCACCAAAAAAGTTGGTGATAGAGTCGTAAGCGATGAAATAATTGTAACTTTATTTACCGATAAGAATGATTTTAGTGATACTGTGAATCGAGTTGAAAGCAGCATTAAAATCTCTGAATGCGTGCCTGTAAAAACTGAGATGATACGGAAAATCATTACATGAAATATTTTTGATGAATATTAATTTTCAAAAAGTATTAATTGTGATTGGAGCGACCCTTCTTTTCGTTGGAATATTTTGGAATTGGATTGTTAAAATTCCACTTTTCAAATTACCTGGTGATATCGTAATAGATAAGCCGAATTTAAAATTCTACTTTCCAATAACCACTATGATATTGGTAAGCTTGTTGGTTTCGTTAATTATTTGGCTGGTTCGAAAATTATAGATTATAGAGGGCAAACAAAAAAGCCAGATTAGACTGGCATTTTCATCCCGAATAAAACTTGGTTTTTTAAGAAATATTACTCACGTGACGAGTTAATTTCGACTTTTGGTTTGCGGCTTTATTTTTATGGATAACTTTTTTTGAAGCCATTTTATCTAAAACAGCGACTGCTTTTTTTAATTCTTTTTCGGCTGTTTCTTTGTCTTTTGCACTTTGGACCGATTTTACAACTGTTTTTAATTCACTTTTTCTTTGTTTATTTACGGCTTTCTTCTTCAAGCTCTGACGATATCTTTTTTCAGCTGACTTATGTGTAGCCATCAAATCTCCTTAATTTTGGGTCGCAATTTAAGTAAACATGCGCTGATTATCAAACCGAAAGC
>VGVX01000078.1 GCA_016873845.1 Ignavibacteria bacterium | reverse complement strand
CTTCACGCGGCAGTAGTTGAGCTAATTGCTCTCGAGAATGCTGAGATAAAATATTCTACAGTACAGAATTGGTATGCCGGAGATAAAGCAGGCAAGGGAGGGATTTATAATTTTGTAACTAAGCGGGGTATCTGCAAAGGAAATAACTCTAAAATATCTTGGACACAGGTTGAAACGGGATCAGCTATTACGTGGAAATATCCAAGTTGTATTTTGCTTGGTGATAATTCAGTCGGTGAGTTTTATTCTGTTGCCCTAACAAATAATTTTCAGCAGGCAGATACAGGTACTAAAATGATCCATCTCGGGAAAAACACAAAGAGCACAATCGTCTCAAAAGGTATATCTGCAGGAAAAAGTCAAAATTCCTATCGTGGATTAGTAAGAATTTCAAACAAAGCTGAGAACTCACGAAATTTTTCTCAATGTGATTCGCTTCTCATCGGAGATAAATGCGGTGCCCATACGTTTCCATATCTCGAGGTAAATAATCCAACAGCAAAAGTTGAACACGAGGCAACCACATCCAAAATAGGAGAGGATCAAATATTTTATCTTAATCAGCGCGGTATTTCGAAAGAAGATGCAATTAGTCTGATTGTAAATGGTTACTGCAAAGAAGTCTTTCTGGAACTGCCGATGGAATTCGCTGTAGAAGCTTCGAAATTATTAAGCGTTAGTCTTGAAGGAAGTGTCGGTTAACAAATTTTTCATAGAAGAAAGTCGTTAAAGGAAATAAATGTTAGAGATTAAAAACTTATTTGTAAATGTTGAAGGAAAAGCAATTCTCAGGGGAATTGATTTGAAAGTAAATGCCGGAGAAATTCATGCGATAATGGGTCCAAACGGTTCTGGTAAAAGTACTTTGGCAAATGTAATTGCCGGAAGAGAAGGATATGAAATTATGTCTGGTGAGGTTCTTTTTAAAGGATTAAATCTTTTTGAAATGGAACCAGAAGATCGAGCACGCGAAGGAATTTTTCTTGCATTTCAATATCCGGTTGAAATTCCAGGAATTAGCAATGCAACATTTCTGAAAACAGCGGTAAACGAAGTGCGAAAACATAAGGGCGAAGAAGAAATGGATGCAATGGAATTTCTCTCTCTTATGAAATCTAAAATGAAAATGCTTGATATGGACGAGGCAATGATGAGCCGTTCTGTAAATCAAGGATTTTCCGGCGGAGAAAAGAAACGAAATGAAATCTTTCAAATGCTGATGCTTGAACCAAAACTCGCTTTGCTCGATGAAACCGATTCTGGACTTGACATAGATGCTCTAAAAATCGTATCGAACGGTGTAAATCTTCTTAAAGAAAAAATTAAAGATAAGGCAATTATTGTCGTAACTCATTACCAGAGGCTGCTGAATTATATTGTGCCAGATTTTGTGCATGTTCTTTATAATGGTCGGATTGTAAAATCAGGAGGAAAAGAATTAGCTCTCGAGCTTGAAGAAAAAGGATATGATTGGATAAAAAATGGCGAGTCGACTTAAACTGTTTCTTAATGAAAGAAAAAAATGACTGATAAAATTTCAAATAAAAATTGGTACATAGATAAATTTAAGGCTTTTGAGAAAAGACTCAATGGAGAATCTAATTCCGAATTGCATCAATTTAGAAAAAAGGCAATTCACTTATTTAGTAAGCTTGATTTTCCAACAACAAAAAATGAAGAATGGAAATATACCAGTCTGTCAGAAGTTCTGAATTATGAATTCACGCCAGCCTGTTTGAATGAAAGATCTATCGATACCAAAAAATTAGAAAAAATTCTTGCGGAGTATCGTGATAAAAATTATTTAGTTTTTGTGAATGGATTTTTATCCAAAGAATATTCTAACATTCTTCTTCCTAAAACCTCTGTAAGCGTTGATAGCTTGGAGACAGTTCACTCGAGCGGGGATGAAGTTTTTTCTCAGCACTTTGGGAAATATTCAAATTTTGACAATGGTTTTAATGCTTTGAATGGTGCATTTGTTGAAGATGGTGCCTTCATTCATGTCCCAAACGATCAAGTAGTAACCGAACCAATATATTTGATCTATTTAAATGGTAAAGAAAATGTGAACATACTTTCTCAGCCTAGAAATCTATTTGTGTTTGGAAGAAACTCCCAGGCAAGTTTTGTTGAAGTACATCAGCCGATTTCAGAATTTCCATATTTAACAAATGCTTTAACTGAGATCTTTCTCGATGAGAAGGCCTTTATAGATCACTATAAGATTCAAAAAGAAAGTCTTTCGTCGTTTCATATTTCAAAAATTCAAATAGAGCAAAAAACGAACAGTAAATACACTTCACATAATATTTCACTAGGCGGGTCTCTAACTCGAAACGATATTAATTCTGTTTTAAATGGCAAAGGGTGTGAGGCAAATTATTTCGGGCTGTACTTCGTCGATAAAAAACAGCATGTTGATAATCACACTTTAGTCGATCATGCAATGCCCCACTGTTTAAGTAATGAATATTATAAAGGAATTCTCGCTGAAGAATCGAAGGGCGTATTCAATGGAAAGATAATGGTTAGAAAAGATGCGCAAAAAACTAACGCATATCAATCAAACAAAAATTTACTTTTATCCGGAAGCGCCCGGATTGATACGAAACCTCAATTAGAAATCTTTGCCGATGATGTTCGTTGTACTCATGGAGCAACAATTGGACAGATCGACGAAGAAGCCCTTTTTTATTTGCGTGCAAGAGGAATTGACGAGAAGAATGCACGTTCACTTTTAATCAATGCATTTGCCAGCGATATTTTGGATTTCATTAAAATTGAAGAGATAAAATCTCAACTGGATAAAGTTGTTTTTGAAAAAATGAAACTAATTCTCTCCGGAGAACAAAATTAAATGGAACTTGATACAAGTATTATTGAACGAACCAATTTGAATTTCCAAGTTGAAAAAATTCGAAATGATTTTCCCATCCTTAATTCGTTTGTCCATGGAAAAAAGCTGGTTTATCTTGACAATTCGGCAACGACACAGAAGCCAATTTCTGTAATAGAACGAATGAATCAATATTACACGGGCGAGAATTCAAATATTCACAGAGGTGTTCACAAATTGAGTCAAGTTGCCACAGAAGCTTATGAGAATGCTCGATCCATAGTTAAAAATTTCATTAATGCATCGAGCAATGATGAAATCCTATTCACACGCGGAACTACGGAATCGATAAACCTTGTCGCAAATTCTTTTGGAAAAAAATTTATCAAGCATGGTGATGAAATAATAATCTCACACATGGAACACCATTCGAACATTGTTCCTTGGCAGATGCTTTGTGAAGAAAGAGGAGCGAAATTAAAAGTTATTCCAATAAGTGATCAGGGAGAATTGCTGATCGATGAATTTCAAAAAATAATTTCTTCGAAAACAAAATTGATTTCAATTGTACATGTCTCTAACACGCTTGGTACAATTAACTTAATTAAAAAGATTACAGAAATCGCACACCGTAGTGGAATACCGGTTTTGGTTGATGGTGCACAAGCTGTAACTCACATCCCAGTTGACGTTCAGAATTTAGATTGTGATTTTTATGCCTTCTCTGGACACAAAATATATGGTCCAACCGGCATAGGTGTACTATATGGAAAGAAAAGCTTATTGCAAAAACTTCCTCCTTTTCAAGGAGGTGGAGATATGATTCGGTCTGTAACTTTTGAAAAAACTACATATAATGATCTGCCAAATAAATTTGAAGCTGGAACGCCGAACATCGCCGGAGCAATTGGACTTGGCGAAGCTCTTTCATACGTGTCTAATCTCAGCGTTGAAGCAATCGCCTTCTACGAACAGGAATTGCTTAACTATGCGACTAAAGTATTATCTGAAATTCAGGAATTAAAAATCATAGGCAATGCTCTTGAAAAAACTTCGATAATTTCTTTCGTCGTAAAAGATATTCATCCCCATGATATCGGAACAATTTTAGATAATGAAGGAATAGCTGTACGAACAGGGCATCATTGTACACAACCATTAATGAAAAGATTTAATGTTCCGGCAACAACAAGAGCATCTTTTGCCTTTTACAATACAAAGCAAGAAATAGATCTATTAGCTGAAGCGATAAAAAAAGTAATAAAGGTTTTTAGTTAATGTCCGACTTAAGAGAACTTTATCAAGAAGTAATTCTTGATCACAGCAAGCATCCCAAGAATTATCATAAGATTGAAGATTCATCTCATTCGGCAGAAGGATTTAATCCCCTCTGCGGCGATCATTTTAACTTATATCTAAAAATAGAGAATGGTGTGATTGTAGATGTCGGCTTTGATGGAGCCGGCTGTGCAATTTCTAAGGCATCTGCTTCGATTATGACTTCAATCGTAAAAGGAAAGAGTGTTGAAGAAGCAGAGAAAATTTTCAAACAGTTTCATGATTTTATAACTGGAAAAGCTGATAATTCCTTCGATGTTGAATCGTTAGGTAAGCTTGCTGTCTTCTCAGGTGTGACCGAATATCCAGTAAGAGTTAAATGCGCTACGCTTGCATGGCATACTCTTAAGAATGCACTGGAAAGCAAATCAGAAATAGTTTCAACTGAATAAATTTTAGAATGAATAAAAAATTATTGGAAGAACAAGTAATACAAGTCTTGAAAAAATGTTACGATCCAGAAATACCAGTAGACATATATGAACTCGGCTTGATTTATAAAATAAAAATAGATGATGATTCTAATGTTAAAGTCGATATGACATTGACATCTCCTGCTTGTCCAGTTGCAGGCTCGCTGCCGCCGGAAGTACAGGAAAAGATAAAAGAAATTCACGGCGTTAAAGATGCGAATGTTAATGTTGTATGGGATCCGATATGGAATCGTGATATGATGTCGGAAGCAGCAAAGCTTAAACTTGGATTTTTATAATTTTCGGGAAGCAGTTCCTAGAACAATCACAAACAAAAGGATAGATATAATGTTTCAAAATATGAATCCGAAACCCCCAATGTATGATCCAAAAACAGTACAATTCATGCGCGATGAACTAACGTTCGTTGGATTTGAAGAGATGCTTACGCCTGAAAAGGTTGAAAAAACTCTATCACAAAAAAATGATGAGACGATTTTAGTATTTATAAACTCTGTCTGTGGATGCGCAGCTGGAAGTGCAAGACCCGGCGTATCGCTTGCATTACAAAATAAAGTGATTCCAGAAAAATTAACAACCGTATTTGCCGGTCAAGAAATAGATGCTGTTGATCATGTTCGGAAAAATTATCTTAATAATTATCCGCCATCATCCCCCTCTTTGGCTATTATTAAGAACGGATCACCTATCTATATGATGCAGCGTCATCAGATAGAAGGGTCCACTCCAGAGGAAGTTGCATTTGAATTAATAAAAGCATTTAACGCTTATTGTTCGAAATCCGGACCGTCGATCCGAAAAGAAAAATATGATGAACTTATGCATGCAAAAATTTGTGGATCGAAAATACCGATTCAAAATAATTAATATTTTTCTGTAACGGTTTTAAGTGAGAGGTGGAAAATGAAATTTAGCACACAGGAAGAATATGGATTAAGATGTCTTCTCCAGATTGCTAAACATAAATCCGATAGGGGGCTTACAATCCCAGAAATCAGTGAGTTAGAAGGTCTAACAGTCCCTAATGTCGCAAAGCTATTGCGAATTATGAGAATTGGTGGCTTAGTTGAAAGTGAACGCGGGCAAATCGGTGGCTATAAATTATCTCGACCAGCTAATGAAATTTCTTTGCAAGATGTTGTGAACGTACTCGGTGGAAGATTATTTGAAGATGAATTTTGTAATTCTCACTCCGGTGCTATTGACATTTGTACAAATTCAATCGATTGTTCGATTCGTTCAGTTTGGAAAACTGTGCAAAAAGTTGTTGACGAGGTATTAGGAAAGTTAACTTTGAAAGATTTGCTCGGGAGTGAGGAAGAGGTCGATAGTCTGGTAACAGATAAATTTGAAGCGAGCGGTAATTCAAACCCGTTGAAAATATTGAGTTGAGAATAAATCCGGAATTTTAATTCCTAATTCTTAAAATAAGTTGCCATTGTGGGTTTTCTAAAGATTTACAAGTTTAGAATTCGAATTTGTTTAGAGTTTAGAAATTAGATTTTATGATTTAGTGCCTTGCTAATCGTTGAACTCCACGTCCATAATTGAAAATTTACTCCATCCTTTAAAATCGAAATGCCACCATTCGGAACTCATTGCTTCGAAACCAAACTTCTCCATTGTTGTTCGCAGAATTTCTCTATATGTCAAAACATTTTTTGAAAGATTTTTATAATCAATATGCGATTTTTCGCTGAAGTCGTCGTATGGTGTGCCCATGTCTATTTCTTTACCAGTAACATCGACCAATGTCAAATCAACAGCAGCACCTCTGTTATGACGTGAGCCCTTTGCCGGATTTGCAACATATTTTTCATCTGGCATTACTTCCCACATCAATTTTTGAATTGAGTGAGGACGATAACCGTCAAAGACTTTAATCCTCAACGCATATTGCCTCATGAAATATTTTTGAGCGATGGAAAGACTTTCAGCAACAACTTTTCTTAGATAAACTTTATCGCTCTTGTATAAAACTTTGCCGGTAAAATTGTTTGTAGTAGCGTACCGCACATCGGTTAAAATCGTCGAATCAATATCACGAAGCCAGACAAGGGAATCGGCTGTCTGTCCTAATGCAATACTGCCGATAAACATTATTAGAAAAAAATATTTTTTCATCTCACCCTCTCTTATTGTTGAGGTTACAAATTTATCTTTAAAGTGTCTTTCCCTGAAAGTTTTTGAACATGGCATCTGCATTTGTCGGTATTAAATAGATAAACAGACTCTACTTCGGCGCCAGATTTACTCCCTTTGAATACTATTACCTCTGGCTCTTCTGTGAACTCCTTCGTGTATCCATCGTTCATAACTTGATAAACACCTTTGCCAAGGTAAATCTTTTCGAGGAAAGTATAGATTTTGCCGGTTCTAACATTTTTTATTTCAACAGCTAGCGAATCCACAGGCTGATTCGAATTATCAAACACTAAAACTGTGTACATCACAAATTCCTGAGTGCAAATACAGTTATCCTCCAATAAGGAGCACGAGCCGAAAAGCAAAATTGTTCCAACTATTAAACTAGTAATTATTTTCATAAGCTTATTTCAAAAGAATCATTTTTTTCATCTCCACAAAAGAGCCGCTACGCAACTGATAAAAGAATATTCCGCTTGTAAATTTTCCGTTTTCTATCTTCCATGTTACATTATATGATCCAGCTTCTTTCACCTCATCAACAAGTGCAGCAATTTCTCTGCCAAGTACATCATATATTCTCAAAGTAATTCTCTCACGACTTAATACTGAATACTTAATACTTGTCTCCCCATTGAAGGGATTCGGAAAGTTTTGATAAAGTATAAAAGTTTTCTGTGTAGATATTTCGTCCGCTACATCAGTCGTTGAAATGTTTAAAATTGCAATTACCTGCTCGAGCATTTTATTCATTGCGTATAAATGCTTCATGTGATCGTCGGCTGTTTGACCGGTATATCCTTTTAATCGAAAATATCCTGTATCGCATTTTGAAGTCTGATTCCCAATTTCGTCAAAAGCAGAAAAATTTACTCTTGATGCGCCGATCCCGCTTATCAAATAGTCTGCGGTTTTAGTCGTACTTTCATATCCGCTTGTAGGAATACTCGAATGAGTTAATATCATTATTTTCTTTTTGTCTCTTGCATCTTTAGCGAATTGGAGGAAATCCTTCATCTGTGTTGCCATTGTACCGGGATCCGAATTACTGTGGAGTCCATCCGCAAGAGTAAGTGCATTAATCTTATTATAGTAGGAAGTGTTTTTAAAAATTTCCCTCACCCCTGCATAGCCTGCGCTGAATGATGATAGGATCAGATATTTAATCTTCGGATTTGGAATCACTCCATTCGTCTTTATCACGGAAAGACATGTATCAAGTATTTTTTGAAAATTCGTTTGCGTTGTAAAATAATTTTGATAAGGACTCGATAAACCGCCAAGATGAATATTAAATAACACTGCATTCACTCTTGATTTATAGACTTGATCTTCCGCCGCCCATGACGCACTGTGAAAATGAAAAACAAGCATGATGGAATCATCTGCGGGTTTAACGTAATAATCTGGAATGAAAAGTTGTGCGAATTGTCCGCTCGTTAAATTTAATTTTGATGTTAAATCAAATCTTGTTCCCTTGCCAACGCCTTGTGCGGCAATAATACTTGGGAAAATCAAAACGATCAAAGAATATTTTATTAATTTAAATATGCAATTCAACTACGTCTCCATCATAAATTATATGATCACGTCCAACCAGCTGCCCGTCATAAACTCCTTTTCCCCACACTCGGGCTGTTTTCAGTTTATCATAGAAGTCTTTGTGAACCTGCATTGCAAATTCTTCGATTGTTGCTCCCTCGCCTAAAATAAATGGCTGGGTTTTATCAAATTCCTTGTGCGGCGGTTTCGAATAAACACGAATAATTTTAAGATGAGAAAAAATCAACCTTTTTAATTCTTCCAGGTTGCGTTCGTTCTTCAAGGAAATAGAAACAATTTCCCATTCGTTATGGAGTAATTCGTCAAGCACTGCGAAATCTTCATCGAGCTTTGCGTCGTCATCTTTATTAACGATAATTAAAATCGGCACCCAGAAAATTTTTCTATCTTCAGTAACATTCTGTTGATGCGGAGAATAAATTCTGTTTCCGTTCAAGATCTCGATTGAAGATTGAAACTGTTCAATTGGATTTGCAAGTAAATCAATCAGTACTAAAATTAAATCAGAGCTTTTTATGATATCGAAAATTTCAGGTTCATAATAATCTTTATTTAACGGTGGTGTATCGATAAGCTGAATTTGGACATTTTCATAATTCATCATTCCGGGAGATGGAGCCCAAGTTGTGAATGGGCTATCTGATACTTCCGGAGTTGCGTGAGTTAATTTACAAAGCAGCGATGACTTGCCGGTATTTGGCATTCCAACTACTGAGACTCGGGCCGCCCCTTCTCTTTCGATGTGAAAATTTGATGTGTGTTTACCAGCTTTTTTTGCCGCTTGAGAAGTTGATTTTAATTTGGCGAGTTTTCTTCGATAATCTGCGCGGAGTTTATCTGTCCCCTTATGCTTGGGAATCGTACTTATTAAGTCTTCCAAAGCCTGAATTTTTTCTTCAAGAGATTTAGCTTCTTTGAACTCTCTCTCTGCTGAAAAATATTCCGGTGGAAGATTCGCTGGCATATATATGAATAACTAGTTATAAATTGTTTCCAAACAAAATTTAAATAGTTTCTTTGATAGAATCCATATAATCCGTATTAATGATGAGGACAACGAAGTTTTTAGTTTGAATGCATTATTTTTAGCTGGGCAGTTGCAAATAATTATTTATTTCTACAAGTTTGTATCCATAAAACATAGGAGAGTTATCAATGAAATTAGATTTCACTTTAATTGTTTTTGTAGCTGCAGGCATAAGTCTTTTTATCGGAATAATCGGAAAAATCAGCGGAGTAAACTTTTACTTTGCAAATGCAACATGGCACATGTTTGCCCAAACTTGCCTTTTATTTGCAATCGGCTGGAAACTCTACAAAAAGAGTTAACAACGAGCTTCGCTCTCCCTGAAATAAATCTTTAACTGAAGGGAGAAAAACTAATTCCTTAAATTAGAAAAGCCCAATTTTCGGCAAGCTATTTTTATCTTAAAAAGTTGGGCTTTTATTTTCATTAGCATCGGAGAGGTGGAATCTTTGATATATAAATGAAGAATTTCGGACAGCTAAGATTTTTGATATTTCAAAATCCATTTAACGTCTTGCTTATCTTTTTCACGTGAGGAACTTTTTTTGTTTTTTAATAAATCTGCAAGTGAAATAAAAAATACATCTTTAATTTCATCAATATCGATCTTTGCTCTATTTTGAAATGCCGTGTTAAAATCTATCCCACTGATACTATTCATAATATCAATTCTTAGTGGAGCGAACCCTAGCTGAATCATCTTAAATTCATTAGTCAGATCTTCAATTGAAATATCCAATTCCCCGAAACCAAATTCATCGAGTACTTCAAGCAATTTTTTAGCGTTCTCCTTTGTGCGGTTAATAAAGAAATCAATATCCTCGGTAAATTTCGGTCTTGAGTGAATCGCAACGGCATAACCACCTACGATCAGATACTCAACGCGGTGCTTGTTCAATAATCCGATAAACTCTTTGAAATCGTCTTGAATTTTTATCAATTAAATTTAAGTAATTTTGTCTAATAATTTCGAGGGTTTCTAATTTCTTCTCGTATGTTTGCGAAGCCCAAAAAAGAATCTCTTCTTTCTCCTGGTCGGAAAAATTGTTAAATATTTTTATCTTTTTTTCCATGAAATTCTTTTTTAATAATCTATCAAATAAATCCAACATTTTAAAGAGAATATTTGTAGCGGAACTTCACTGGAATTTCCCAAAGAATAAAATAAACACAGCAGGATTAGTTTGTAGGTCGTTTCCTCATAATTTATTTGAGAATCTAAAAGCCCGGTTTTTTAATTCTGAAAACACATATCTGAAAGTCGGGTTTTTATAATTCAAACAGACAATTTTTTTATTGACTTTATTCCGTTGGTTAAAACCAACGGCAATGGAAAATATATATTATGGTTGATAAGATATGATGTTGTTTTACCAGCGATTGACTGTAAACGTTTTTGTTGACCTTCTACAAAGGTCTTTTTTGTACACCAGTAGTTTGTTACAATAATTTGAACATCTACGATGTTCACATATTCAAATAATTCAATAAAAGTTGAGATTTTATTTTCGTTCGCATTGGAGTGGTGGCATCTTTATGCTTTACTCGTGTAAAAGATTCCATCTCTCCAATTTTCGTTCGCATTAGAAGAGATGGAATCTTTAGAGGTTATTTTATCAACAATATCTTCCTTGTAACTTTTATACCTTCTGTCTGCAATATCGAAAAATAGACTCCACTCGGTAAATCACGTGCATCAAACGCTTCTTGATAAATTCCCTCTTC
>VGVX01000077.1 GCA_016873845.1 Ignavibacteria bacterium | reverse complement strand
TTTCGGTATGAACAAACCTTCCTTCACGGAACCGAGCATCCCAGCACGTAAGACATCTTTATCAGCTTTAGATAAATTCCGTGTCATTTGCGGAGACAACATTTTATTATGCTTCACTTTGAAAAGATAGTCGCCAATAAATCCAAGGTCTTCATCAGTTGTTATCCAATCATATTTATCAAAGCGTGAAAGATTTATGGGACGGGAGTAACTTCTAAGAGATTTTTCCCCATTTGTATTGAAGTAAAAATCAAAGTAGGACATGATCAGCTCACGGATTGTCCTATAAATCGGTTCACGAAAACGAAGTGTCGTAAAATTAGATTTTGCAACCGCACCCCAATGTTCATTTTTCTTAAAGACGGCTATTACGTGGTCGTCATCATTATGTGCCATCAAATCAACAATCAAAGGTGGAAATCCCAAAGAACTCAATGCAGCAGCGGCAAACAACGCCCCTTCAAAGCAATTGGCTGATTTTTCTTTCAAAACTCTTTTTGGGGACTTGGTCACATAATCCGGATTGTATGGAAGCTTGCTCAAAAAGAGTTGAATGTCCATTGGGGTTTTAAACTTGTCAAATAGTGTAGATTCTTTTTTCATTGATTTCCTGCTGCCACAGATTCACAGATTTAATTAAATATTTAATTCTTGTTTGTTAATAATCAACTTTTTATTGTTGATCACACCAATTGCTCTGCCTTTTAATTCCCAACCATGAAAGGGTGTGTTAATACTTTTTGATTTTAAATTGAACCTGTCAACCGTCCAATTTTGGTTTGCATCGAGTATTGTGAGATTTGCATTTTCCCCAACTTCAATTTTAGCTTTGGCAAGATTAAATATTTCTCGCGGATTGATGGACATCTTCATTACTATATCTTCGAGCGATAATATTTTTGTGTGGTAAAGTTTTGTTAAAGTTAATCCAACAGAAGTCTCTAGTCCAATCATTCCAAAAGGCGAATAAATATATTCCCATTCTTTTTCTTCAATTGAGTGAGGTGCATGATCACATGCGATGCAATCGATTGTTCCGTCTTTTAGTCCTTCGCTAATTGCGTCAACATCTTCTTGCGAACGCAAAGGTGGATTAACTTTTGTGTTTGTATCATAAGTTTGAACTGCATCATCTGTTAATGTAAAATGATGCGGAGCGGCTTCTCCGGTTACTTTTAGTCCGCGCTTTTTTGCCTGGCGTAAAATCTCAACCGCCCCTTTTGTACTTATATGAGCGATGTGAAGTCTCCCGCCGCTATAATCAAGAACCGCAATATCACGTAATGCGATTAAATCTTCAGCAAGAGAAGGATGAGGTGGCAGACCAAACTTTGTAGAATTAAATCCCTCATTCATCACTCCATCGACTGTTAGAGAAGAATCTTCGCAATGTTCAACGATTGGTAGATTAAACATCGAGGAATATTCAAAAGCATATTTTAATAGATGAGAAGTCGAAACTGCCACTCCATCGTCGGAGAAACCAACAACACCAGCTTCAGCCATTTCTCCCAAGAATGCCAATTCTTTTCCCTCGCGCTTTTTTGTTACTGCTCCAATTGGATAAACGTCTACTAATAATCCTTTAGCTTTTTCTTTGATGAAAGTAACTACTTCAGCTGAATCGATTGCAGGTTCAGTGTTCGGCATACAGCAGATACCAGTAAATCCTCCTGCTGCTGCAGCGGAAGAGCCAGTCTCAATTGTCTCCTCATCTTCTCTCCCCGGTTCGCGAAGGTGAACATGAACATCTGCAAATCCCGGAGAAATAATTTTATCTTTTAAATCCAAAACATGATCCGCTTTAATTGAAATTGATTCATCTATTTTAGTGATGATCCCATCTTCGAGCAGGATATCTGCAGTCCGATTTAATTTTACTTGAGGATCAATTATTTGTGCATTCTGTAATAATACTTTCATGATATAAATTTTTTCAATTTTTTAGTTTTGAATTCACGACAAACCATTTTCCAATTCTATTATCCATCTTCCATCTTCATCGCCTACATTTCTATCCCTCTTGCCAGATTGGAAAATTGTGAACAGGTTCGCAGGTAAACGTTTTTCTTTTTCCATTCTCAATTCATCATTCTCCATTCTCAGTTTTCATTTCTCAATCTTCAATTTTCAATTCTCAATTGTCAATTACTACATTAGTTTCTTGTTCCAATTAAATATAGTACAGCCATCCGAACGGCAACACCATTAGTTACCTGTTGTAAAATTACAGATGAACTTCCATCGGCAATATCCGAAGCTAATTCAACTCCGCGATTGATTGGACCCGGATGCATGATCAAAACATCTTTTTTGTTTCTTAATAATTTTTCTTTACTTATTCCATAAAGCCGCGAATATTCTCTCAATGAAGGAAAGTTTGAAGCAGCTCCCCGTTCCAGCTGAATACGCAAAATATTTAATACATCGGAGAATTGTATTGCATCGTCAAGATTATGAAACACTGTAACGCCAAGTTTTTTTAGATCTCGCGGAATCATTGTTGCAGGACCGCAGACAGCAACATTCGCACCCACAGTGAGCAATCCGAAAATATTTGACATTGCAACCCGGCTGTGGGAAATATCACCAATGATACAAACATTCAATCTATCAAGTTTTCCCATTTGTTCTTTTATAGTATACATATCGAGCAATGCTTGAGTTGGATGTTCGTGACTCCCATCGCCAGCATTAATAACATATGAATCGATAAGCTGAGTTAAATAATGAGGTGAGCCCGCAGCAGTATGACGCATTACGACCATATCAATTTTCATTGCTTCGATATTTCGAACTGTATCTTTTAGCGTCTCACCTTTTGTGAGCGAGCTTGTGCTTGCTGTAAAATTCAGAACGTCTGCAGAAAGCCGTTTTTCCGCTAACTCAAAGGAAATCCGTGTACGAGTTGAGCTTTCAAAAAAAAGATTAACAACAGTTTTCCCCTGAAGTGTCGGTACTTTTTTAATTGGTCTGTCAATAATTTCTCTGAATCCAACAGCAGTTTCGAGTATTAATTCGATATCTTTTTTGGGAACTCCTTCTAAACCAAGCAAATGTCGTGATTCAAGCGGCATGTTTTTTCTCAATCAATTTTTATAAATCCAAGCATCTAAATCCAAAAACTCCATTAGTCTGGCAATGATTATTATTAAGCATTAATCATGACCTGTACTTTCAACTAAATAAACTGCATCCTCGCCATCTACTTCAACGAGTTTAACTTTTACTTCTTCATTGATAGAAGTTGGAATATTCTTTCCAACAAAATCAGCTTTTATTGGAAGTTCACGATGACCACGGTCTACGAGCACTACATATTGAATTGATGCATATCTACCGAGATCAGTCAAAGCATCCATAGCAGAGCGTGCAGTTCGTCCTGTATACAAAACGTCATCCACAAGAATTATGTCCTTATCAGTAATATCAAAAAGTATATTGGTTGCTTTAACTTCCGGCTGTGTCATTTTTACTCGCACATCGTCTCTGTAAAGTGTGATATTTAAAACTCCAAAGGGGATTTCGAATCCTTCCATCTCAGAAATTTTATTACAAATGCGTCTTGCTAAAAATTCACCGCGAGTTTGAATTCCAACAATGGCAATATTTTTTGCGCCATAATTACGTTCGATAATTTCATGAGCCAACCGGGTAATCGTGCGAGTTAAATTTTCATGATCGATTAGTTTTGCTTTTATTTGCATAAAAAAATCCCGACCAGCTTTGCCAATCGGGATCCCATATTTATTAAACTCTTTTTCATATTTCCTTATCTGCCTCACTGAGCAGACTTAAAGGTTTTTGTTTCTTTTCTAATATAGATAAATATCCTGCATATTCAAATTTCAATTTTCATCTTCTTATCAAATGCCCTATCTTTGCAGAGATTTTATTCAATTTGACAAAAGGAATACTTGAGAATGAAAACTATCTTTTCGAAAATCTTTTCTAAATCTCTTGATTACATTGAAATCATAGGTAATAAACTTCCACATCCGGCTACGTTGTTCGGTTTGTTGGCGTTGATTGTTGTTATTATCTCCTGGATTGGTGACTTATTCTCGCTTCAAGCGGTACACCCTGCGGATGAATCATTAATTACTGTTAGAAGTTTATTAAGCGGTGATGGAATTCGATGGATGTATACGAACATTACACACAATTTTGTAAACTTCCCTCCACTTGGCTATGTACTTGCTGTTATGATTGGAATTGGTGTAGCAGAAGGTTCCGGTTTATTCACTGTTATGATTCGTTCATTAGTCATAAATGCACCAAAGAGATTGATAACTGGCTCAATTGTTCTTGCGGGAATCATTTCCCACTTAGCTTCCGAAGCAGGTTACGTTGTATTGATTCCGCTTGGTGCAGTAATATTTCAGGCATTGGGAAGACACCCAATGGCAGGACTTGCCGCTGCATTTTGTGGAGTTAGCGGCGGATTCGGTGCAAATTTTCTAATTGGTTCTGTAGATCCAATTTTAGCGGGACTATCTCAATCTGCTGCCCAAATTTTAGATCCAACTGAAACTGTCAATCCTGCTGTGAATTTTTATTTCATGTTCGTGTCAGCATTTTTAATTGTAATTGCCGGTACTTGGATAACGGAAAAAATTGTTGAACCTCGATTAGGTAAATACAGCGGCGAAGCAGAAAAAATTGAAATTGAACAAATCTCTCCATTAGAGAAAAAGGGGTTGAAATGGGCAGGAATAAGTCTTCTCGCAATTGTGATTCTACTTGCATTCACAATTATTCCAGAAAGTGGAATATTCCGCGATCCAAAAACGAAAGATGTCCTTCACTCTCCATTCTTTGAGGGCATTATAACGGGAATATTAATTTTCTTTTTAGTACCTGGATTAGTCTATGGTGCAATTGTCGGATCAATTAAAAACGACAAGGACATGATGAAGCATATCATCAAATCGATGGGAACACTTGCAACTTACATAGTGCTCGTCTTCTTTGCTGCACAGTTCGTTTACTTTTTCCGTTACAGCAATTTAGGTTTAATACTTGCAATAGACGGAGCTGAATTTTTAAGAAATGTTGGGCTGACTGGAATTCCACTCATAGTGGCTTTTGTTTTACTTTCTGCATTTATAAATATGTTCATGGGAAGTGCTTCTGCAAAGTGGGCAATTATGGCACCGGTTTTCATTCCGATGTTTATGCTACTCGGTTATCATCCTGGATTGACACAAGCCGCATTCAGGATTGGCGATTCAGTTACCAACTTAATTACGCCAATGATGAGTTACTTCGCTTTGATTGTAGCATTTGCTCAAAAATATGATGAGAAGTATGGAATAGGAACAATTATCTCTACAATGATTCCATATACTGTATTGTTTACAGTCTTTTGGATAATTTTACTCGTTATTTGGATGTTGATTGGATTACCAGTTGGACCTGATGGACCGTTATACTTGAGCAATTAAGAATTGATAATTGAGAATTTATAATGCAAAAATATCGTGGTAAACTAATTTTGATTTTTGACTTCTGAGATTTGCTTTATTTTGTGGGCGCAGGAGGATTTCTCCATAGGAGTCCCTAATAAATTTTAAAAGAATTGTCGGGAGAACCTACGACCTCACGCGTGTGAAGCGTGCGCTCTAGACCAACTGAGCGGAGTTTATCCCGATATCATACACCTTTAAGCTTGGAATCGAGACGCCCTTAAATATCAAATTAAAATGTTTTCAAAGTGCCAATTGTGGGCACAGTAGGATTTGAACCTACGACCTCACGCGTGTGAAGCGTGCGCTCTAGACCAACTGAGCTATGCGCCCAAGTTCAATGAAAAGTGTAAAAATCAAAGTGCAAACTTACAAAACAATTTACATTTTTTTATACACGAAAAAAAATTGAACTGGATGATTCATTCAGAATCCTTCCAATTGCATGAAACATTCAGAAACTCACTTTCGTTAAATCTGCCAAATTACCTTGCTAAAACTTTAGTCAATAAGTAAATTTGAACTCAAATATCTAAGGAAGTTTATGAACACGATAAAAATGGTCTTTTTAATGACCTTAATGATGGTACTTTTTCTTGCAGTCGGATTTCTACTCGGCGGCAGAGAGGGTTTGATGATAGCTTTCGTTATCTCATTAGCTATGAATTTTATCTCTTATTGGTTTTCTGATAAGATAGTATTAAGTATGTACAGGGCACGAGAGATATCCGAAAAAGAAGCTCCAAAACTCTTTAGAATGGTCCAAAAGTTAGTCCAGAATAATAACATGCCGATGCCAAAAGTCTATGTAATGGAAAATCCAACTCCAAATGCTTTCGCAACTGGTCGAAATCCACAGAATGCTGCAGTTGCCGTCACAACCGGAATTTTGCAAATATTACATGATGATGAACTCGAAGGTGTACTAGCTCATGAGCTGGCACACGTAAACCATCGTGATATTTTGATTGGAACAATTGTTGCAACATTAGTTGGAACAATTACTTTTATTGCACGAATGGCTGGATGGACAATGATGTTTTCTGGTGGCGATAGAGACCGCCGCGGAGCCGGAGAAGCTATAACCTCACTCGTTTTGATGATCGTTGCACCAATAGCTGCAATGATGATTCAGATGGCAATTAGCCGTTCAAGAGAATTTTATGCCGACGAAGGAGGAGCAAGAATTTCCGGGAAACCGCTTTCACTTGCATCGGCACTTGGAAAATTAGAACAAGCTGCACAGTTACGGCCGATGGCTCACGCTGGCCCATCGTCTGCGCACTTATTCATTGTTAATCCGCTTAGAGGCAATTCAATCTTTAAGTTGTTTTCAACTCATCCTCCAATTGAAGATCGAATTCAGCGGCTTAAATTAATCGCGCAAGGACGAGTTTAATCTTTCACGTCTGATTGCGATGAATTTTAGTTTATACCGCAGATTTTTCCTGATTCTTTTTATTTGTGCAGGCAGCATTTCCGCATTCTCACAATCAGTAAAATCAAATCGAGAAATTGTTAATGAGCTTTTATCTACTTCATTCGCTCCTATTGAAAAACTTTCGTTCAATGAGAGTAGTTCGATAGGTATTCAGGTAGAAAGAAATATTTATAGTAATATACTCGAATCGAAGCTGATTCAAATATGTTCACATAAAA
Organism: Ignavibacteria bacterium; assembly: GCA_016873845.1. NCBI lineage: Bacteria > Pseudomonadati > Ignavibacteriota > Ignavibacteria > Ignavibacteria bacterium. Next base: position 3,994 of record VGVX01000077.1, on the reverse strand, counting down.
AATTACAGACTATGTTATCAAAAGAATCTGTAAACTATATTTTATCTGCTAAAGTAAGTTCAATTGAGATTTCATATCCAAAGATAATCGCCTCTCCTTTGTTTGGTGATAAAATGTTTGAAAGACATGTTCACATGAATGGAAATTACATTCTTATAAAAGATTCAGGTGTAATTCTCGAAAAAGAATTTAATGAAGTAAAAATTGATTCAGTTTATTCTTCTCAATTTCATCTAATTGAAGATTCGGATTACTCATTTTTGAAAGCTGAATTACCAAAAGAAAATTTATTCCGAACTTTAATTGAACCAGCGTCTATTGCAAGTGTGTCAGCGTTAATAATTTTTTTATTCTTTTCCCTGCGGAGCAATTAGTTTAGTTTTTATGTTAAATAAATCATAATTTTGTTCAATGAAAATAATCCAAATATTCCTCCTAATTATTATATCAAGTATGTACTTCTCATGCTCGAGCGGAAGCGATACAATTGGACTTTCACCAGAAGAAAGATTTACTATTGCAAAAGCTGAATACGAAGATGGTGACTATGAAGATGCACTTAATGAGCTTCAAGCAATTATACTTCAGTTTTCAGGTACAGCAATTATTGATGATACCCAGTATTATCTCGGATTGTGTCATTTTAATCGAGGAGAATTTATTCGAGCTGCATTCGAGTTCAGCAAACTGATTAGAGATTATCCAACAAGTGAATATATTAAAGATGCACAGTTTATGCTTGGTGAATCATACTTAGAATTATCTCCCCATTATTCACTCGATCAGCGATTTTCCCGCAAAGCCATTGAAGAATATCAAGCATTCATTGACTTTTTCCCAACGGATGAAAGAGTTCCTGCTGTAGAGAAAAAAATCGCCCAATTAAACGATAAACTTGCTGAAAAGATTTTCTCTTCAGCAGTTCAGTATAGAAAACTAAATAATCTAAGAAGTGCAGTAATTTATTTTGACTTACTGTTAGAGAAATTTCCTGATAGCAAATTCGCTGATGAGGCTTTATACAACAAAATCATTTTGTTAGTAGATAAATCACAAAATGAAGAGGCTTTAAGTGAAGCTAAAAGATTTCTTCAAAAATATCCAACCAGCGGCTATCTGAAAAACATTCAGACAATTATCATAGATTTGAATAGTAAACTTACATCAAATTAAATTATTCATCTTGAAAAATCAGACAGACAGACCAATCAGAAATGTTAACGACTCAGAGACCACAATGACTGAACTCGTATTGCCGAATGATACAAATCAACTTGGCAATCTGCTTGGCGGAAGATTGATGCACTGGCTTGATATTTGCGCAGCGACCGCAGCAGCTCGTCATGCAAATCGTGTATGTGTTACTGCGGCAGTTGATAAAATTGATTTCCATAATCCAATTCGGCTCGGTGAAATAGTAATATTGAAAGCATCTGTAAATCGAGTTTTTAATTCATCAATGGAAGTCGGTGTAACAGTTTTTGCTGAAAATACAAGAAGCGGGAAAATTACTCACACAAACTCAGCATACTTAACATTCGTAAGTGTGGATGACTCTGGAAAACCATGTTTGGCTCCTTTAGTGGAACCATCCACCCAAGAGCAAAAAAGAAGATATGAAGCTGCTCTCATTCGTAGGAATAAGAGGTTACATCAAAATAAAGTTGGGGAATAGCTCGTTCGCAAACTTGGCCTCTTCAATCAAATTTTTTTTAATTGCTGATTTAATATTCGGCAACGCACTACTTTATTCTCAAACGGAATTAAACGGTTTTGGGCGATACCTTAATTTCGAGAAGACTAACGGCTTATACAGCATGATCTCCTCCGATTTTGACAGTGATGGATTTGTTGATATTGCCGGGCTGGACAGCACAGGCAGATATTTGCTCGTCTATTTCGGTAAAGGAGCCAATCAATTTCATGGATTAACAAGATATTGGCTAATAACCAAGTCTGATAAAATTTATTCTGCTGACTTATTCAAAAAATTCATTCCGAATCTCATAAGCTTAAATAAGCTCTCCGGGAAAATTGAAATCTATTCGTTCGTTAATCGTAAGTTGAATAGAAATTTGGATATTTCGGTCGGATATTACCCTGAAAACTTAATGTTTGACGATTTTACTAATTCGAGAACCAAAGAAATTATTTGTTACGGTAAAAATTTTGGCGGCATCTCTTTAATAACTTTTCAAAATGAAGATTATAAAATTCAGAAGATCGATTCAGAAAACACCTACGCAAACGTGACGCCGATATTCTTAAATTCTGATGAGTATTTAGATCTCGCTGGAATCAGTCTAAAAGACCAAGAGCTGCATATTTTTACGAACCGAAACTTAAGATTTTCTAAATCAACAATAAAAAAATTCACAGACAGGATTGCACACTTAGCTTCTTCCGATTTTAATGACGACAACTTTAAAGATATCTGTCTTATTTCAAATTCTACGAATGAATTGATTATATTATATGGAAATGGTTTGGGTGGATTCCCTACTGCGGCATCGTTCGATTTACAATACAATGCAGATGAAATTATTATTCAAGATTTCACAAAAGATAATCTTACCGATATTCTATTTTTAGATAATGCTTCAAAAAATATTTTCATAAAAATCTTAAAAGAAAATCATGAATGGAACAGCAGCATACCATTAACTAAGTTCAACAATTTGATTTCGTTTTGTTTGTATCGAACAAGATCTCAAATCGGAATTCTTTGTTCAGAAGCTTTTGAAAGAAATATATTTTCAATCGTTAATTCAAGCTTGGCGCTCGAAAAAAATATTTTTACTCTATCATCAAATCCAACTTCAATTGAAGTCCTGAAAAACACTGACGAAGTAATAAATGAAATATGCTGGATTGATAAACTCGACAATAATTTCTGTATTCTGAAACGAAATGAATTTAACACGCCAGAGAGAATTTACAGATTTAAATTACTTCGGCAGTTCGATTCTTATGTAATTAACAAAACGTTAGAAAATCAATTAGATATTGTATTTTTCAGTCTCGGCAAAAATTACTTTGATTTCGTCAACTTCAATTTAAGTGACCAATCAATCTCAAGGAAAACGCTGACAATTTATGGTGCTATAGATAAAATTTTATTTTTTCCCACTGACCATGACACACCAAATGTTGCAGCACTCAATCAAAGGGGGAATTCAAATTACATAACTGTTACTAATCCGTTTAAGATAAATCCCATTATCATTGATGAACCATTAGTAAGCTCATCTGTATCAAATTATTTTTTCGATAGCGTTGAGAGAATTCTATTTTACATGCAGCCGCATCAAGTCGATACAATTATTGAGTTTAAAAGTAAAAAGTTTAATCCAACGTACTCTCAGGGTGAAACCAAAAATCATTTTCGAGCAGAGATAAAGAAAGGATCTCAAGTAATTACACATGCAATGGATTTAGGTGATACGAAGAAATTTGATATATTAAATTTTTTCAGCTCGAAAGGTGATGGATATTTATTGACCTCGTTCTACCAAACGGATGGATACTTGCCGGACAGTAAAGAAGATGAAATCATTCTACATGACAAAAGCAAAATCAAAGCCGTAAAAAATGATTTTTCGAAAACAAATGAATTTTACATTTATAACGAAAATTCTCAATCTGTTGAATCTTTATTATCTTTGAAAAAAGGTAAAAGAATCTTGACAAAAAAAATCAAGGAGGACAAAGAAATTCGGGAGTTTACGATCAATCTCTTACCACGTGAAAGAAGAGAACTAATTTATTTGCGCAATAATTCACCCTTCATTTATCTGGAGAATTTTTGATAGGCAAAATTAGAAACTTATTGTTCTACATTCTTGGTTTAATCTGTTTTATTAGTCCTACTTCAATAGCTCAAGATTTATCGGGTTCAAGTTTTCGCAGTAGAGCTGATTCTTTGTATCATCAGTTTGTTAATATTAAATCGAGAGTTCCCCTTCCTGCAGGATACTCCATCAGCGATAAAAAG
>VGVX01000076.1 GCA_016873845.1 Ignavibacteria bacterium | reverse complement strand
ATGATGCAACCCGGAGAATATGATGTAAAATTCGGAAATGATAATTTGGAACTTGTAAGTGGTGTGTATTATTATCAGCTCCAGGTAAATAATTTTGTTGAAACAAAGAAGATGATTCTGCTGAAATGAGAGCTTAAAATTTTTGAAGCTTCTCTAAATTAAACATCCAAAATACTTCTTCTTGTTAGTAATAAATTAGTTTACTAATTTATCGCACAATTCAATTCACTGGGCTTAAAGAAAACTTACTTCAAAACCGAAAGGAGAATAATTATGAATCCCAAAAAATCTTTCTACTTTCTTTTTACATTTGCTGCACTTTTTGCTTTCCAATCGTTAACTGCACAAAATGAAAAGAAAGATCAGCTGTTTCTCGTTCACGAAGAAACAGCAAAAGTTAGCATGCTCGATCAGTATGAAAATACTTCTGCTGATTGGGTAAAACTAATGCACGAAGCGAAGCTTGATGTATCCCAAATTCATGCATCGCAGCGCGACGATTTTCACTACTACTATCTTATGCCGATTGCAAATTTTGCCGAGATAGATAATATGTATGAAAAATTTGTTGCAGCAAGGGATAAAATCGATAAAGATAAATGGACCAAGTTTTACCAGCAAAACGAATCGACAATCGAGACACACAAAGAATTCGTTATTCGCTGGTCTTCCGAATTTTCTTACGTTCCAAAAAATCCGAGACTTAAACAAGGAGAAGGAAATTTTGCACATTGGATTTTCTTCAACTTTAAATTAGAAAAAAGAAAAGAGGTTATGGAAGTTCTAAAAGAATGGAAAAAACTTTACGAGGAGAAAAATGTTCCTAACGCTTATGATATTTGGTTAATGGAAATCGGCGAGAACAACAACATGATTGCTCTTACAGAGTTTGCGAAAGACGCCGTTGATTTTCATCAAGCTATGGATGCTGTAAGCAAGCAGCTTAAATCTGAAGAAGATGAGCTTTGGGGTAAATTAGCTCCAAACATCTTAAAGATTGAACAGAAGTACGGAAAGGTAAGACCAGATTTATGTTACTATAAAAAGTAATCTTCTATAGATTTTCAAAGAGGCTGTCTCAATAGTTTGTTTTAGTCATCCCGAACTTGATTCGAGATCTAATTTTTAATTAAAATACATACATTGGATTCCGAAATGAATTCGGAATGACAGTTCTGAGACGGCCTTGTAAAAAAAAATATTTCTTTTTAAAATTCTTTTCTACTAAATTTCATTTAAACGTTAAGTGAGATGAATGAAATTTCTATCAAACATTTTAGTTTTATTAATATTAATCTCAAACTTTTCTTTTGCACAAAAAAAATATTTTAAAGGAAACACTCACACACATTGTTATCCTTACAGCGGAGATATAACCGATACCTCATATACAGCATCGAAAGTGGTTTCGCAATATAAAGCGAGAGGTTATGATTTTTTAGTTTTTACAGATCATGGCGCCTGGTTCAATGCTGCCCCTCTTTCAACTCCGGATTTTACAGTAATAAATGGCGAGGAAGCAGGAATTTCAGGAGGCGGTTTGTGGGGACATTTTACTGCACTTGATTTGAAGAGCAGAGTTAGCGGAGCGAATCTTACTCATCAACAGCTAATAGATTTAATATATAATCAAAATGCTGTCCCGTTTTTAAATCATCCGAGATATGACCAGATTCCAATTACCGCAAAACAAGTAATAGAAAATATGCAAAGTCGCTTAATGCATGTTGAGATCTACAATGGTGTAACAATAAATCAACCGGGACATACGGATATTTCAGTATGGGATAGCGTGCTTTCTACCGGAAGACTAATTTACGGAGTTGCTGCGGATGATTCGCACCGCGAAAGTCATCAAGCTAAAGCTTGGATAATGGTTTATTCTTCATCAAATAATAAAGATACTTTGGTAAAAGCAATTCGAAACGGAGATTTTTATTGCAGTACGGGAATAATACTTGACTCGATTTTTTATTCTTCGAACAGAATATATTTAAAAAGCCAAAATGGTAATTCAATTAAGTTCATCGGCAAAGACGGGAATACTTTATCGACGGTTTCAAGTAACGAAGCTTCTTATACAGTAATCGGAACTGAAAAATACGTTAGAGCTGAAATAGGCAATTCGTCCGGACAAAGAGGATGGATTCAACCTTTGATGGTAACAGGCTCGACAGGTTCGATAGAAGAAAACAGAATTAATGATTTCAAACTTTATCAAAATTATCCGAATCCGTTCAATCCGATGACAAATATTAAATTTCACATTCCAAAATCATACTATGTAAAATTAAATATTCTCGATGTACTTGGAAGAGAAATAGCAACGCTCGTCGATGAAGAAAAATCTAACAACACATATAATTATCAATTCTCAATTCATAATTCGCCAGCGACGAATCAATTACCAAGCGGAATTTATTTTTATAGAATGATCGCAGGAGATTTTTCCGAAACAAAGAAGATGATTTTATTAAGATGAAAACACTTGCTATTATTTTCTTCTTTACAAGGTTAGTCCTTTCACAAAGTTGGTTTGTGAACGGACAAAATGCCGATCTTATGCTATCGGGTGTAGGATTTAATAATACGGGTGGCGCTTTATATTTTAATCATCCCAGCGGTATTGCAAGCGATGGAACTCGATTTTTACTGTGCGATCGTTTTAATAATAGAGTTTTGATTTGGAATTCCCTTCCAACTTCATGGAATACAATGCCGAATCTTGTTCTTGGACAAAATAGTTTAACATCGAATAATTCCGGTTCATCAAAAAGTGAATTAAATTTTCCTGGGAATGTTTCGGTTGCACAAAATGGCGTGGTTACAATTGCAGACACAGATAATGATAGGGTTCTAATTTGGAGAACGTTTCCAAATCAAAATGGACAAGCTGCCGACTGCGAGATTTATCTTCCAGCAATTTCTCCACCGGGAATTCCTATAAGATACGGCTGGCCCTGGGGAGTTTGGACAGACGGAACTCGACTTGCTGTTGTAGCAACTCACGGAAGTTCAATTTTATTTTGGAATTCAATCCCGACGAGCAATAATCAATTACCCGATTATACCATTACGAATTCAAACTTTGGCACACCAAGAAATATTTCAACTGATGGAAATACTTTTTTCTTTGTTGGAGATCACAACGCAAAAGTTAACGGCGATAAACCCGGAACTTTCTTTTGGAATTCTTTTCCAACTCTACAAAATCAGACTTATGATTTCTTTAACGAGAATGAAGTCTGGATAAAAGGCGTAAAACTTCCGGATGGGAAACTCGTTGCCGGTGGAATGTCATCGATTTACTTTTGGAACACAATTCCAGTTTCTTCAGCACAAAGACCGAACCTTGTAGTTACAAATCCTTATTACAAAAATGGTGATGGTCCCGATGTAGTTTATGCAAGCGGAAAATTGTTTGTAAATAATTACAATGGAAATAATGTCCAAATTTTCAATTCAATTCCAACTTCGCCAAATCAGTTACCAGATTTTGCTTTAGGCAGTTCTTCGGTTTCTGTAAATACGCTCGATTCAATAAATTATATTCAAAATCCTGTCGTCGCTACTGACGGAAAAATTCTAATTGCGTCTTCAGATTTCGACGCAAGCTTATGGATTTGGAAAACGATTCCAACAATTAGCGGAAAAGCTCCCGATGTTAAGATTCCGCTTAGAACAGCTCCGCTTGATATCTCACCATGGGATAATGCGCTTTATAAAAATAAAATTGTTCTCGCAGGAAAAAATAAAATTGCAGTTTGGAATTCAATTCCTCTAAATGGAGAATTACCTTCAACGGTGTATTCAAATTCTATTGGAAATTTTATTTTTCAAGAGTTAAAAGGAGTTGCGCTGGATAGTTCATATTTTTATTTATCAAACCGAAATGGAACAATTGGAATCTGGCAGGGCATACCAGCATCGCCCTTGGTAAATCCGATTATTTCTTTCTCTTTGCCTGCAACAAACATGAATCATATTCACAGTGATGGAAAATATTTTTGTGTAACTGTGCAAGATGGAAATCCAAGAGGAATTTACGTTTATAAAGTGGCAGATTTCATTCCTGGCGTTGTTCCTTCGCCATATAAAGTTATATTGAGTTCACCACAATTAAATTTAAATCTTCCTTCAAGCGCAATAACGTTTAACAATAGTTTTGCAATTGCTAATAATTCTAATAATCAAGTTTTGATGTGGAAGAATGTTGATGATGCCGGAGATACTTCCAAAGTTGTTGTATTAGGACAAACATCAATTCGAAATACTTTACCTGGAATCTCGGATAGAAAACTTCACATGCCGGGATCATTAGCCGCTTCAGATAGTACATTGTGGGTTGGCGAATTTAAGTTCTCTTCAAGAATTTTAAGGTATAGATTTCCAAATACAACACGCGTAGTATTCGCTGAAAATAATCCGGAGAAATTTGTTCTCTATCAGAATTATCCGAATCCTTTCAATCCGAGCACGACGATTGTGTTCAGTCTCCCATCGGGTTCTTTAGTCTCTCTAAAAGTTTTTGATTTTATTGGAAGAGAAGTAGCTATTCTTTATTCCGGGGAGTTACCGGCCGGAACATACGAGCAAAGGTGGGATGCCGCAAATTTGCCAAGCGGTATTTACTTTTACCGATTGCAAGCGGGTTCTTTTTCTGAAACCAAGAAACTTGTTTTAATCAGATGAAAGGGCAACTGCAGCTAACAAGCAAAAACATGACGCAAATAATAATTTCCTAAGAGATTCTTCGACATTAAGTCTCGAATCGCTCAATGCCGTTGCTCTCAATAAATATTTTTATAATAGTTCGCAACGGCAATGTATGTTTTTGCAGAACGTTAGCTGCAAGCATACAGAACATTACACATAAAAAATGACAGACAAAAATAACAGTATTAAATCTGCTCTATTTGGAGTCGCAGTTGGTGATGCACTTGGAGTTCCTGTAGAGTTTAAAAGCCGTGATACAATAAGAAAAAATCCTGTAACTGATATGATTGGTTACGGAACATATAACTTACCAGCAGGAACTTGGTCTGACGACAGTTCTCTAACTTTTTGCCTTGCCGAAGCATTAACACAAGATTTTAATCTAAATGTAATCGGACAAAATTTTGTGAAATGGTATCACGAAAATTATTGGACACCTCACGGAAATGTTTTTGACATCGGCATAGCAACACGACAAGCAATTTTACGACTTGCACGAGGCGAGAAACCAGAATTGGCAGGAGGTTTTGACGAAAGCGACAATGGAAACGGTGCGCTTATGCGAATTTTGCCGTTACTATTTTACATACTTGACAAACAAATCAACGAACGCTACGACATTACAAAAAAAGTTTCGTCAATCACTCACGGACATATCCGATCAGTAATTGCTTGTTTTTACTATCTTGAATTTGCGAAACAAATTTTTGATGGAAAAGACAAGTTTAAAATTTATGGAAACTTGCAAACTGAGATTTCAAATCACTTGAAACGTCTGTCAATTAATCCAAAAGAAATTGCGTTATTTGACAGACTACTAAAAAGCGAAATTTACAAACTTGATGAAGAAGAAATTCAAAGTAGCGGTTATGTATTACATACACTTGAAGCAAGTATTTGGTGTTTGCTGACAACAGACAATTACAAAGAAGCAGTTTTGAAAGCAGTAAATTTAGGTAGCGACACAGACACGACAGGTGCAGTAACAGGGGGACTTGCAGGACTTCTTTATGGATTTGATAATATTCCGAAAAATTGGATAGATCAAATAGCCAGAAAAAAAGATTTAGAAAATTTAACTGAAAGACTATTAAAACAAAAATGCCATTAGCTAACAGCGGGTTTTAGAAATGGCGAGGCAAACGAATAATTTGAAATGGAAAAGGGGTTTAATTTAAAGTTTTATCTATATTTGTTAAGGCTTGGTCTTGGTTCATCGCCACTTCTTAAAGCCGCGAAACGTTAGCGGCAATTTTAAAATACGACACAGATGCCAGTTACTCAAACTAATTGCATAGCCTGCGGACAACGCTTAACGACACCAATAATTTCAAATGCTGGTGTTCTTTGTAATACGTGTGCCCGACAAGGACTATTCAGGAAGCAAATTATAATTACTGGGATTACACGGATGAACCAGGGTAACATTTGTGTTAGTGGCGTTGACCCTCAAACTTGGCGTTTCGTAAGACCATTGTTTCAGACAGGACTGCAACGAGATTTTACACTTGACGGCAGGACACAGGTAATTAGCCACTTTAACTTTGTTGAAATTGAATTTAGACACTATCGTCCTGAACACATTTATCATACAGAAGATTGGATAATAAATGAGAATTTTGCACCGAGATTTATACGACATTTATCTGACCAAGAAATTGTGAACGTGTTAAACAGAATGGCAATATCAGATTTAAACCAAGCAATGCAACCAGTTTACAGATTGTCGAGTTCTTAACACAAGTTAAATGATTTGAGAAAATTAGCAGTTGCAAAATATGAAGCAAAGTTATTTAACAAAATTAAATAAAATTACTGAACTCATCTTTAACGATTCAGACTTAATAGGAATCATTGAAAAGTTAAAGCTTGAGCTCAATTTATCAGATCAACCTTTCTTAGGTAAAGCAATTAAGTCTATTTCCTTACCGTTTACCCTGCCTGATGAAATTAAATCAGTATGGATATTTGTTATTAAAAAAAATACTCCCTCAATCTCCCACTATCATCCAAATAGTGTTCAACATACTACAGTAATTGAGGGATGCGGTAAGGTGATGATCGGCGACAAATTGCGCGATTTGAAATCATTTGATTCATCTAATGAGAACACCTGGTATATAATAGATAAAAATCTGCCGCATGAATTTTTTCCTGGAAATGAAGATTTAGTCGTTCTATCTTTTCACTCTTGTCTTCCGGAAGATTTAATTGAAGTTAAATCAAAAAGCGGCTGTGAACGAAAATATGTTAATGAAAATTAATTTTTTACTTCAGCGATGTTGGTTTGTTTGTTTAGGAGACTAGAAGTAATTAATTCGTGTTAATAATTTAATAACAATTTATTAGGAGCATTTATGAAAAAATTAATTGCAGAATTTTTCGGAACTTTTTGGTTAGTCTTAGGAGGATGCGGCAGTGCAATTTTAGCTGCGGCATACCCTGAACTTGGAATTGGATTTGCAGGCGTCTCTCTCGCCTTTGGCTTAACCGTTTTAACTATGGTTTATGCTGTGGGACACATTTCAGGAGCGCATCTGAATCCAGCAGTTTCAATCGGACTTTGGATAGGCGGCCGCTTCGGTAAAAAAGAATTGCTCCCTTACATCGCAGCTCAAGTGCTGGGAGGAATTGCAGGGGCATGTATCTTATATATTATTGCAAGTGGGAAACCAGGATTTGAAATTGGCGGATTTGCTGCCAACGGATATGATATGCATTCCCCAGACGGATACAGCATGCTTTCTGCATTAATATGTGAAGTCGTAATGACTTTTATGTTTCTTGTTATAATTTTAGGAGCCACTCATCCAAAAGCACCGAAAGCATTTGCAGGTATCGCAATCGGATTGGGATTAACCCTCATTCATTTGATAAGCATACCCGTAACAAATACTTCCGTGAATCCTGCACGAAGTACAAGTCAAGCAATATTTGTTGGTGACTGGGCAGTTGGTCAATTATGGTTATTCTGGGTCGCACCAATTGTCGGTGCCGTTTTAGCAGGATTTGTTTATAAAATGATATCACCTGACACTGAATAAAAATTAATTAACTAAAGTTACGCAAAACAGTCATTCTGAATCCGTCAACTGACGGATGAAGAATCTGAATTTGGAATTTTCGGAATTTATTAGATGTTTCGTCCCGATTACTCGGGACTCAACATGACTAAAAATCCATTCTGCGTAACTCTGTTAATTAATTCATTTAAGAACCTATGAATAAGATTATTTTTTTATTGGTCATTTCTTCTCTGTTTTTTATTTGCAGAAAAAATGGAGATAATAATGGTTCAGATTATAAATTTGATTTTGATATCGAAAAAGGAAAAAGTTTCCAAATTGAATTGAAATCCAATCCCACGACTGGATATTCCTGGAAATGGATTAATCGAACATCAGTCTCAATCGTGGATACAGCTGGTTATAAATATTTACCGGATAGACCTGGATTAGTTGGCAGCGGAGGTAAAGAAATTTGGACCTTCAAGGGAATGAGTATCGGTAATGATTCTCTCCGCTTTGAATATAACCGTTCATGGGAACCGAATTCAACAGTCGAATCAAAAACAATTTACGTTCGAGTTAAATAAACTGTCGTGAACTTTAATCCGTGATAATTCGTCACGCTTGCCTCCGAAGGGTCATGAAGATTATCAATTTAGGTTCTCTCGATACGTCCCGATTTCGAGTTGAATTTTACTAATTAATCGGGACTACTCGAGAACCGCTAACCATTTAGAGGTTTTCGAGTATCCCGACTATGAATGGTTCAGAATAAGAGTCGGGATGTATCGAGAAAACAACCATGTTCAACACAGTGCTGCGGCGAAGGACTCCATGTGATCTGTGTTCTATTGCTTTTGATTTTCTACTGATACAAAATTGAGTTTCTCAATTAAGCATACTCGAATTTCGCTGTAAAGTGCCTTAGCATCGGAGCTTCATAGGTAATTTTCATACCTCTCAAAGATTTTCTTTTCTCAAAAACTTCAATAATAACTTCCGCAACATAATCGACATGGCTCTGTGTGTAGACTCTTCTCGGCAGAGCCATTCTAACAAGTTCAAGTCTCGCCGGAATTAACTTTCCTTCTTTATCATACTTACCGAACATAACACTTCCGATTTCAACGGCTCTAATTCCTCCGTGTAAATACAATTCGCAAACGATCGACTGTCCAGGATATTGATCCGCAGGAATATGCGGAGAGAATCTTTTTGCATCGAGATAAATCGCATGACCTCCGGGCGGTTCAAGTATTGGTACATTTGCCGCTAAAAGTTTTTCACCAAGATATTCAATCGAGCGGATCCGGTACTGCAAATAATTTTCATCAATGACTTCCTCGAGTCCCTGAGCAATTGCTTCTAAATCTCTTCCTGCCAATCCTCCGTAAGTCGGAAATCCTTCCGTAACGATCAAAACATTCCTGCACTTCATCATCAACTCTTCATCATTCATTGCGAGAAATCCGCCGATATTCACCAAAGCATCTTTCTTAGCACTCATTGTGCATCCATCTGCGTATGAAAACATCTCCTGAGCAATTTCGAGAATGCTTTTATTTTCATAACCTTTTTCCCTCTTTTTAATGAAATACGCATTCTCAGCAAAACGGCAGGCATCGAGAAATAATTTCAATCCATACTCATCACAAAGTTTACGCGTCGCTCGAATATTTTCCATCGAGACGGGTTGTCCGCCGCCGGAATTGTTCGTGACTGTAAGCATCACAAATGGAATATTATCTGGACCGACTTCATTAATAAAACTTTCGAGCTCGATCAGATCAATGTTCCCCTTAAAATCCCCTCTCTTTTCCGGGTGCCTTCCGATTTCAGTTATAAAATCAACTGCTTCGGCACCAGTATATTCTATATTCGCTCTTGTTGTATCGAAGTGAGTATTGTTTGGAAAATATTTTTTCTCTCCTCCGACGATTGAAAATAAAATCTTTTCTGCAGCTCGACCTTGATGTGTAGGAATTATATATTTAAAACCCGTAATTTTTTGGATAACACTTTCAAATCTGTAAAAACTTTGAGAGCCGGCATAAGCTTCATCGCCGCGCATAATTCCTGCCCATTGCTCGGAGCTCATTGCAGATGTTCCGCTGTCTGTCAGTAAATCAATCAAAACATCTTGGGAATGGATCAAGAATGTATTGAAAAATGCATCTTTAAGGATTTTTTCTCTTTCAATTTTACTAGTAAATCTAATTGATTCTACTGATTTGATTTTGAAGGGCTCAATGATTGTTTTCATGGTTCAAAATTAAGTCGATGAGGAGCAAGTATCAAGTTTTAGTTTATCGTTCAGCATGATTAAGTTAGTTTTTTGTTTTGAGTTATTGGTTTCGGTTAGCGGTTTAAGGTTAAAGAATTGATCTTTGTTTTTCAAATAATTGATATTTGTCTTTTGGAATTTGTGATTTAGCCGTCCTGCAGAGCGAATAAGCGTTGAATAATTTTCGACAAAAATATTAGTAAAATTTCTATATTTGAGTAAGTGTTCTTATCCATTAATAAACATAGGAGAGTACAATGGAGCAGGAAAGCACCTTACAACCTGATCAAAATTCCACTGAACAGGAATTGTCATTTTTCGATAAAGTCACCGGAATCTTCACAGAACCTTCAGCAGTTTTTGAAAGCATAAAAAAGTTTGAGTTCAAAACGATTGATTGGTTGATACCTACGATTGTTCTAATCGCTGTAGCAATTCTATCTAACTCTTTGATTATGTCCAATCCAGAAATCAAAGTTGAAGTAATTGCCGAGCAGCGTGCTCAAATGGAAAAACAGTTCAAGGATGCGGTTGAGCAAGGACAAATGTCTCAAGAACAAGCCGATCAGCAGATTGAACAAGCTGAAAGAATGATGGAAGGGGGCTTAGGAACTATTTTCAGAAGTATTGGCGCATTAGTCTTTATATTTCTTTTCTTATTCCTCGTGAGTTTATTCTATTGGATTGTATGGACAAAGCTTCTTAAAGGAACAGGTCAGTACAAAGGAGCTTTAACAGTATATGGAATGACTTATTGGATCGGAGTCGTTGAAGTTATACTCGTCGTTATACTTTCTTTTGTGATGGTAAAGCTAATCCAAGGTATTAGCATCGCAACTTTTGTTGATTTTGAGAAAGGTTCAGACCTAAGATATTTTATGTCAAAGTTAAATCCATTCACACTTTGGGGATTATATGTCGCTGGAGTTGGATTAGGAAAAATCTTCAATGTTGAGAAGAATAAGTCATTAATTACAATATTCATTATTTGGGTGGTTTATGTAATCATTGCTAAGTTCATTCCATTCTTGAATTGGGCTGGTTGATTTTTTTTAGCCAGATGTGATTGCAGTTGGTCATTACTGACTGCAATCGCATCATTAATTTTTTTCTTGGTGAAAGTATAATCGTAAAATTAATTTTGACGAGAGAGCTTTTTCTAAAATCAGT
>VGVX01000075.1 GCA_016873845.1 Ignavibacteria bacterium | reverse complement strand
CTTATGCGGTAAAACCAAGTGGAACGATTTTAATAGATGCAGTTGGAATTGGTCCGGATGTTCACGTAGCAAGTTTTGAGTTTGCCTGCAAAGCTGGTTCCGAAGCGATGTATCTTGCATATTCGCTCGTAAAAGCGGGTGAAATGAAATATGCACTTGGAATCGGTGCCGATACATCTCAAGGTGCACCAGGTGATGCATTGGAATATTCCGCTTCTGCAGGTGGTGCAGCGTTCATCATGGGTGGTGAAAATGTAATTGCTGAAATTCTTTTCACTCATTCTTACACTTCCGATACTCCGGATTTTTGGAGACGTGAGCATGAATACTATCCGCGTCATGCTGGAAGATTCACAGGCGATCCTGCATATTTCAGACACATCCATAACTCTGCAAAAAGACTGCTTGAGAAATCTAAGATGACTCCGAAGGATTTTAAGTATGCAGTATTTCATATGCCGAACGGAAAATTCCCCCAGGAAGTTGCCAAACGCCTTGGCTTTACCAAAGAACAAATGGAAGTTGGTTGGATTGTCCCCTGGATGGGAAATACATACTCGGGCTCTTCTCCGACCGGATTGGCGGCAATACTCGATGTTGCACAGGCTGGTGATAAAATATTTATGGTATCATTCGGTTCGGGTGCGGGGAGTGATGGATTCATATTCCAGGTAACTAAGGAAATTGATAATGTTAGAGATTTAGCACCAAAGCTAAATTATTATCTGCATGAAAATAAGATTTACCTCGATTATGGCCAGTATGCAAAATTCAGACACAAAATTATTCTTAACGAATAGGAGGTAATATGAGAGATGTAGCAGTAATCGGAATCGGGATGACAAAGTTCGGAGAACTCTGGACGATGTCAATCCGAGATATTTTTGTTCAAGCCGCACTGGATGCAATTCAAGATGCAAAAGTTGATCATATTGATTCAATGTATGTTGGAACAATGTCGAGCGGATTATTTGTCGGACAGGAACATATCGGAGCCGTGATGGCTGATTATCTTGGAATGACTCCAATACCAACCTCAAGAGTTGAATCTGCGTGTGCATCAGGCGGCGTTGCTTTTCGGCAAGCTTATCTTGAAGTTGCCTCCGGTCATAGCGATTTTGTTCTCGCCGGCGGAGTAGAAAAAATGACTGACGGTGCGGATGTTACCGAGTCGCTTGCAACCGCAGCAGATCAAGAGTATGAAGTCTATCAAGGTGTGACATTTCCGGGACTATATGCAATGATTGCAAATGCTCACATGCATGAATATGGTACAACCGGTGAGCAGCTTGCACATGTTTCTGTGAAAAATCATAAGAATGGATCGAAGAATCCTAATGCTCAATTTCGTTCTCAAGTGACGCTTGAACAAGTGATGAAATCTACTTTGGTTGCCGATCCGCTGAGATTATTAGATTGCTCGCCTGTAAGCGATGGAGCTGCATGTGTAATCTTGTGTCCATTAGAGATGGCAAAGAAAGTTACAAATAAGCCTGTTAAAGTAATTGCATCGGCGCAAGCTTCAGATACAATAGCTTTACATAGCAGAGACAGTTTCACAACACTTAATTCAGTAAAACATGCAGCAGCTAAAGCTTACAAGCAATCGAGTCTTACACCTGAAAAAATTCAATTTGCTGAAGTTCATGATTGTTTTTCAATCGCTGAGATTGTCGTCACGGAAGATTTAGGTTTCTTTGAGAAAGGTAAAGGCGGCGCTGCTGCGGAAACGGGATTAACTTCGTTCGAAGGAAAAATTCCGATCAACACAAGCGGCGGTTTGAAATCGAAAGGTCACCCAGTTGGTGCAACAGGAATTGCACAGATCATTGAAGTTTATGAACAATTGACAAACCAAGCTGGTGAACGGCAAATTAAAAATGCAAAGATCGGAATGGCTCAAAATATGGGAGGTTCCGGTGCAAGCTGTTTAATTCATATATTGGAGGCAGTATGATAAGTCCAAGATATTTCCGTGAGATACCTCAGCGTTATCGACTTGAAGCAGGAAAATGTAAAAAGTGTGGAGCTTTGTTCTTTCCTCCGCGCATAGTTTGTAGTAAATGCAAATCGAAAGAATTTGAGACTGTCAAGCTGCAAGATGAAGGAAAAATTCTAACTTACACTATTATTAGAGTAGGACCCGATAAGTTTTCAAAAGAAACTCCCTATGCAGTTGGAATCGTTCAACTGGTAGATGGTGTAAAATTAACTACTCAAATAGTTGACACAGATTTAGAAAAAATAAAAATCGGCAGTAAAGTAAAACTCGTTTTCCGGAAAATTCAAGATGAAGGGAAATGGGGACTTCATTGCTATGGATATAAGGCTGTGTTAATTTAAATTTGAATCCGTTCATCGATCAATTTGATAAAGAAAAATTGAGATTTGAGAATGACTTGAAGTTAAGTTATGGTTCGAGTAAAGGATTATTTTACAAATCATTCTAGAGGTGAAATTATGAAACTTCGATATTTAGGTTACTTGGGATTTCTTGGAATTTTAGGAATATTAGGTGCAATATTAGACACTCCTGCACTATACGGACTGTATGGTCTTTTTGGATTTTACGGTTTCTTTGGGATATCCGAAAAATAAAATTCTAATAGTGTCAGTTCATGGATTTTGGGGAGGTTTATAGCTGAGGAAGGAATAAACAAAATTTTGTTTTATTTCCACAATGCATCAAATTTGCTGCATAATAGAAATAAAACTATTCACGTTCTGTAATTCATTTAGTGTTGTGTAACTCACTTTCTCATTACATCATTTCTTAATAAATTGTACCATAAATTCAAATTAACATTTGATCTACGTTTAGTTTAATACGGAGTTTTAGTGAAAGATAAAATCAGAATTGCATCTGGACAAGGATTTTGGGGCGATCTTATTGATGCACCAATCCAACAAGTCACGAAAGGTGAGATTGATTACCTTGTAATGGATTATCTCGCAGAAGTGACTATGTCAATTCTTCAAAAACAATTCAACCGCAATCCGAAGCTTGGTTATGCCCGTGATTTACCTGAATTGATGAAAAAGATTCTTCCAATCTGCAAGGAGAAAGGGATTAAAATCATTACGAACGGCGGTGGAGTTAATCCTGTTTGCTGTGCCGATGCAATTATTGAAATCGCGGTTGAGCAGGGAATAAAAAATTTGGATGTCGCTATAGTACTTGGTGATAATATAAAAAATCATATAGAAGATATTATTAAATCAGGATGCGAACTCAATAATTTGGAGTCAGGTGAATCTATCCGCAATTACAAAGAAAGGTTATTAAGTGCCAATGTTTACTTTGGTGCAGCACCGATTGTTGAAGCTCTTCATAAAGGAGCGGATATTGTAATCACGGGCAGAACTACTGATACTGGACTAACTCTTGCTCCTATGGTATTTGAATTCGGATGGGATTTTGAAAATTATGATTTAATGGCAACCGGTACAATCGCCGGACACATTTTAGAATGCGGCGGACAAGCTTCCGGCGGAAATTTTTTGGGCAGTTGGCAATCAGTTCAAAATTTGGCTGAGATTGGATTCCCTATCGCTGAAGCTTTTCCAAACGGCGATATTATTATTACAAAACATGAAGGAACCGGGGGAAAAGTTTCATTCGATACAATAGCCGAGCAGCTTCTGTATGAAATAGGAGATCCGGCTGAGTATATCACACCAGATTGTGTAGCTGATTTTACTTCAGTCCAACTTGAAGATCTTGGAAACGATCGAGTGCGAGTTTTTGGAATTAAAGGAAAACCTGCTACTGAATTCTACAAGGTTTCTGCCTCATACTCAAGTGGATATTCGGCAGTTGGTTCGTTGACTTATTCTTGGCCTCAAGCATTAACAAAGGCAAAAGCAGCTTCAGAGATTTTGAGAAAAAGATTAGAAAATCTGAAACTCGATTTTGATGAAATCAAAGCCGAATACGTCGGCTATAATTCGTGCCATGGTCCACTCTCAAATAAATTAGATGAAGAACAATTGAACGAAGTAACGCTTAGGTTTGCTGTAAGAACTAGTGATTATTCTGCAGTCGAGAGATTTGGAAAAGAAATAGCTCCGTTGATTTTAACAGGCCCGCCAAGTGTAACCGGTTTTGCTGGCGGTCGTCCACGACCGAGTGAAGTCATTGCATTTTGGCCTGCTTTAATTCCGAAATCATATGTTAAACCTGAAGTCAGAATATTGGAGTTGAAATAATGAAAGTTAGATTGTTAGACATAGCACATGGAAGAAGCGGTGATAAGGGAGATGCTGCCAACATAGGAATTATTGCATATGATGAAAACGGTTATCAGATAATAAAAAAATATTTAACAGCTGAAAAAGTGAAAAATCATTTCGAAGGAATTTGTTTCGGTAAGGTTGAAAGATTTGAGCTGCCAAATATACGAGCTTTGAATTTCCTATTGCACAATACGCTCGGCGGCGGCGGAACGGTTTCTTTAAAATTAGATGCTCAAGGCAAAACTCTCGCTGCTGCGCTACTTCGCTTAGAATTTGAAATCGAATCTTGATTGTCGGGTAATTTTATCCTACTTTTGCAGGTGTAAAAATAATAAGATTCAGTATGGCTACAATAAAACTATCAATAACTTTGCCTAAAAAAGTTGCTGAAAAAGTTGCTATTTATTCGGCAAAAAATAAAGAATCAACGAGTAAATTCATTACCAAAATCCTCGAAGAAAATCTTCAAAAAATTCAAAGAGAAAATTTGATTAAACAAATTAATGAGGTTTTCAGTGATGAAGATATTTCTAAAGAACAGAAAATTTTTGCAACTCATGCGGTTAACCAATTACCAAAAAAAGGATTTGCATGGTAATTAAGCAAGGAGATATTTATTGGGTAAATTTCGGTAAAAGAAACGGATCTAAACCTCTTGGTTTGAGACCGGCAGTTGTTATTCAATCAAACATTTTCAATGAGAGTGCAATCAACACTGTAATTGTGGCGGCAGTTACTTCACAGCTAAAATACGAAAATCTTCCAGGAAATATTAGACTGATGAAGGGAGAAGCAAAAATTCCAAAAGCGAGTGTAATAAATGTTTCAAGCATTACAATAATTAATAAAGATCAATTAGTTGAAAAGATAGGCCAATTATCAGCGACAAAGATCCAAGATCTTAAAAAGGGTATAAAGTTAATCTTTGATTTAGAATAAAGGATATTGAGCTATGTACGAAGAACATAGAAAACAGATATTTGAATTAGGACAACGAGTAAATGCATTACGAGGTTTTCTTTGACATCGATTCAAAACAAAAAATTGTCGAAGAATTAGAGAATAAAACTCACGCAGAGGGTTTCTGGAATGATAATACTTCTGCACAAAAAATTCTCCAGGAAATTAAGCTGAAAAAAGATTGGATAGACAAGTGGGCGCTGTTATCCAAAGCTTCAAGTGATTTAAGAGACCTAATAGACCTCGCAGAACTTGAACAAGACGAAAGTTTCATCAGCGATATTGATGCTGAATTATATTCCCTCGATAAAAAAATCGCAGACCTCGAATTTCAAAATATGCTCAGTGGAAAAGATGATCGCAACAATGCAATTCTATCTATTCACTCGGGTGCCGGTGGAACTGAGGCACAGGATTGGGCTGATATGTTGCTGAGAATGTATCTGAGATGGTGCGAAGATAATGAATTCAAAGCGACAATAATGGATATGCTCGATGGTGATGGTGCAGGAATAAAAAGTGCAACAGTTGAAGTAGCTGGCGATTTTGCTTTCGGTTACTTGAAAGCTGAGATCGGAGTTCATCGATTGGTTAGAATTTCTCCTTTTGATGCCAATAAGAGACGGCATACTTCATTTGCATCAGTATTTGTGATGCCGGAAGTTGATGACACAATCGAAATCGAAATTAATCCGAGTGACTTGCAGATTGATACTTATCGTTCGGGTGGAAAGGGGGGACAAAATGTGAATAAAGTTGAAACCGCAGTTCGGATAACACATGTTCCGACCGGGACAGTTGCAGCATGTCAGAGCGAACGCTCTCAAATGCAGAACAAAAACAACGCCCTAAAATTATTGAAATCGAAATTGTATCAGCTCGAACTTGAAAAATTAAATGCCGAGCTTGATGAAATTGAAAAAAGTAAAATGAAAATCGAGTGGGGAAGTCAGATCAGATCTTATGTCTTTCATCCATATAATATGGTGAAAGATCATCGTACTGATCACGAAACTTCAGATGTACATAAAGTAATGGATGGTGATTTGACTGAATTCATGAAAGCATATTTAATGAAATTTTCACAGAAGTGAATTTAATATGAAAACGCATACACATTATCTATGGTTTAATACTAAAAAAAGAAGAGAGTATTTAAACATCACATCTGAGGTTGAAGATGTCGTTCAGCAGAGTGGAGTTAAAGAAGGAATGGTTCTCGTTTCTGCAATGCACATAACCGCCGGTGTTTATGTAAATGATGCTGAGACAGGATTAATTCAAGATATTGATGAGTGGCTTGAGAACCTTGCTCCGTTCAATCCGAATTATCGTCATCACAGAACTGGAGAAGATAACGGTGACGCTCATCTAAAAAGTCTCATAGTTCACCACGAAGTAATAGTTCCGATAACAAACGGAAAACTTGATTTCGGACCGTGGCAGCAAATTTATTATGCTGAATTTGATGGACAAAGGCGAAAACGAGTGATTGTGAAAGTGATGGGAGAATAATATCAATTGGCAGTTGAGAATTGAAAATGGAGAATTGATAATTGATGATTGATGATTGAGATTTGATCAGATTTAGTATTGGTCAAGAGTAAGTGAAATCTTCTCACCGGAAATGTATAAAGACTGAAAAATCTTTTTTTGATAAAGTATATTTTGTCACTTCGAAAATTCCTTACGGTAAAGTTACAACGTACGGACATATCGCAGAATTTTGTGGAATAAAATCTGCAGCACGTACAGTCGGCTGGGCTTTGAATGATGCGAAAGACACTGGTTTGCCTTGTCATCGAGTTGTGAATCGATATGGAGCCTTAACTGGCAAGTTGCATTTCGGTGATCCAAACTTAATGGAAGAAATGCTTCGAGCAGAAGGAGTTGAATTCGATGAAAATAATTGTGTCGTTCTCGATAAACATCTTTGGATACCGATGCTGCGAAGAAAAAATAAAAAAACAAAAAAGAAAAAAAATCAGCGAGTAAAAACTTTATTAAAGAATTCGAAGTGATGCAACACCGATTTGCTCCAGTAATCGTACGAGTGAGCCCCCTCAGACTCTTTATAAATTAGATTAACTCCATTTTCCACAGCTCGTTTGTAAAATTCTCGATTCGCTTCTATTGCAAAGTCATCAGCTCCGCAATCGACTAGTATCTGATTTTCTTTTCCAAGTAATTTGATAATCAAATTTTTACATGAGTTTTCTTCCCATTGATCTGGGAATTCATCATAATCGCCTAAATGCTTTTTTAATCCCCACCTGTCTGTAAACATTGTAATATCAAGAATTCCGCTTGTGCTCGCTGCAGCAATAAATTTATCCGGATAGTTACAAATAAACTTAATTGCTCCATGTCCTCCCATGCTTAATCCAGTTATCCCTCTTCGAGTCGTATCAATTCTAAATTGTGATTCGACTCTTCTCATAAAATCATTTATAAAATAATCTTCATATTGCATTGATGGAATTGTTTTACTGTTCAAATACCAAGTGTCATGAAATCCTTCCGGGGTTACGATAATAAATTGGTTGTCATCCGCAGTTTGTTTTAGATCTGCAATTGAGTACCATTGCATATAATCACCTCCATGTCCGTGAAGCATATAAAGAACCGGATAAAGTGAATTGCTATTATCGTAGCCACTAGGAAGAAAAATCATGTATCGTTCATTTTCAGCAAAGTTGAATTCAGTTTGATTTTCTTTTTTACAGCCAATTATTAGAAGGCAAAGTGATATTATTGCAATGAAAAACTTTTTACACATTTTTAATTTAGCTTAATTACTTGGTAAGTGTTGGGTGCCTTAGGATCAGTTTTGCCTCCACCGAGCCACTCAGAAGCAGTTTCATTAACTGAACGAAACTCACCTATACCAGCGCCGCCATGGTCATCTTGCGCACCAATTAAAATTGTAAGTTTTGAATTTGAGTTTACATCTCCGATTAAGTCTTTCGGAATTGAAAATGTTATCTCATTGCTATTAACATTTCCGAGCGGATTTTTTACATCAGATTCATTAGGAAAATATGCGGCAATAAATCTTCCTCCATCGTTTTTGATTTCAAGTCCACCGCCGACAACGATAAGTTTATTAAAATATCTTTCCTTTGGCAATTGGTGATTTGAATTCAATCCGATGTTCACAGAACCTGTTCTAAAGTTTTCAGTTTGTATCGCGATTGCAGCAAAAGTCAGTTGAAATCCATATTCTGGATGCCAGCCAGGATCATGCAGATTTTCAAATTTCAACTTGAAATAATAATTATCCGCATCTCGTCGAAGTTCAAATTGCTGACAATTTAAAATGCCTGGCTTGAAATTAGAATTCAATGGATATGTGTAACCGAAATTAATGGTCGTTTTCTTAGAAGATGTGAGTACTAACTCAGAGTCGCTGTTGAACTGTTTGATTTCTTTATTTGTAAGAATTCGATAATTAATTTTCTTTATAGACGTCCATTCAGTATTGAATCTTGGTTGTGCGAATTTTACACTTTTATATAAATCTAAGTTTCTGGAAGGATCTTTATACACTTCTGTATTAACTTTCTTCGGTTGTCCATTTACTGAGAGCGAGAATCCCGAATTATGATCTGAGAAATGGTTAATTATAATTTTTGCAGTTTCATTTCTATTAAGCGAAAACTTTGCAAAAAAGTTCGTATTTATTCGATTCAATACACTGATACCAATATCGATTGAATCAATGACCTCTGCAGCATCAACATCAATCGTAAAGTTCTGTTTGTCATTTAAGTATCTAATATTGACAAAGCTGTTTCCAATTCTTGTTCTGAAATTTACATCGCTTAATTTCTCCGGTAATGATGGAAGCAAATAAAGTGAATTGGTCAATGCATCTCTTTCCACTCCAAGATAATCTTCATAAAAATTTCTGATGAATTCTGCCATTGACCATGCCTGCGCGAAAGTCCCGGATAATTGAGGGCGTTCCTCGTTTTCACGGGGGAATGCATCAGTCAGTTCGGATAGTGCTCCGATGCATCCTTCATTGAGAGTTTGTCTGACTAATTCTTCAGTAAGGGTGAATGCCAAATCTGAAAAGTGAAAACTTTGCAGCGCACTTATCACTGGACCAAAATTCCAAAGCCAGATTAATCCATTGTGGTAAGCAGCATCTTGAACATAATATGGTTTATAATGATGGTATGGGTGAAAATCACTATCCTCTTGTGAAAGTGATAGTACTCCATATGGATAAACTAACTTAGACACTGCTGAAGAAAGTAGCTGTAACCTTGTTTCATATGAATCGAAAAAATCCGATTCATTTAGCAGAAAAAACTGATTTGGCCTGATTTGAAAATCAACGGAGTTGTCTTCATTTAGATGATCATAAATAATTGAATTTGCAGTATCTATAAAATATTTTTTTATGTTGAACTTTAATTTCTCTGCGACAGCTGACCACTTTTGAATATTATTTCCATCATTCAGAAGTTTTGCAAGTTCGATTCCAAGCTTCAGTTGCTGATACCAAAGCAATTGAATGTCGTTTGCTCTATTTCCGCGGGGCGACCAAGGTCCATTAGGTCCGACTGCATCCATCCAAGTTTCGGCTTCGTCATGAATAAGAAAATAATTTTCATCAACAGAATTTTTAATCGCAGAATTCATCGCTGTGACAATGTTTGGATAAACAATTTCTAAAAATTCTAAGTCTCCGCTTGCTTTAATGTATTTATATGCTTGGATGATAAACCAAGGCGTTCCATCGGCTGTATTGTAAATTTTTTCTTTGAGTGTAATTCTGTTCGGAATTCTTCCGAAAAACTTGCTCGATGGAATTCCATCTTGTTCGTTTGCAAATGCTAATAAAATTTCTCTTGCATCTTTCAAGTTGCCTTGAGTCAATGTTGCACCAGGCAGTGAAATAAAAGTATCTCTTCCCCAATAATTATTGAACCAAGGCAAGCCTGCATAAATTCCTTTCATTCCTTGATGCATAATGAGAGCATCAAGCGTAATTTTATTCCAAGCGAGTGCTTTGCCAAATTCATCGTCATTAGTTTTAACAAATGAATCAGCCAGCAGATTCTCGAGTCTTTTTCTTTTTTTATCGATATGTCTGCTAAAAAGTTCAGCGGTCGGTGTAATAGCCGAATCCAACGATAAAGAAATTAAAATCTCATCTTTTGATTGAAAGACAATTGAACAATCTGATTCACGTTGTACGATATTTATAATTTTGGAATTAAATTGCACGTATAAAGTGAAGTTATCTGTCTTTAATTTCGCTGTATTGCTTTTTGTTGCATAATCAATTAGTGAAGAAAACTTATGCAGATTAAATGTAATCTCATCGCTATCGATATTTGAGAGCTTAATAAGGATTAAGTCCAATGAATCAGCAAGGAAAAATGTTTCCATCGCTTCATTAGGATAATCTCTAGTTAACTTGTAAGGAAATACTTGTGTAACAGCAGATGGACGATCTAACTTTGCAGTATCAAGAAAAATCGAATAATCGTTGAAAACCCTCTTCTCGTTTACTGTCCAGCCCTGCCAGCCGTTCTTTGCTTGAGAGTTTGTCTCACCGTAATAGAATCCGGCAATCTTGTTCGTAAAAAAGAATTCTCTCGAAAAATCCTTAACTTCGATTGCTAATTCATTAATCGAGGATTTTTCTGCAGCGTTTCGATAATTGCATGATGAAATAATACATGATAAAAGCAATGCGTAAAAGATGAACGAAATTCGAAAAATTAGGGGAGAGGTGATAAGTAAAAAAATAATTCTCATCTATCGATTTAAAGTTTGTATGAGGTAGTGGGCGCTGAGGGGTTCGAACCTTCGACCTTCCCGTCTCTTACTCTTAATAATATTAACATAAAGAGACGGGACGCTCTAGACCAGCTGAACTAATTAATTTCTCAATAAATCGTTTACTTTTTCTGGATTTTATTTCAAACTCTCGTTTCATAGCTTCACTACGATTTGAAAACTGTTCAGTATACTTCAGCGACCATGGTTTTCCTAGTTTAGTGAAATTTGATTTACCAGAATTGTGCTCATCCATTCGTCGTAAGATGTTGTCTGTATGTCCTACATAGTATTTGTTTAACTTCTCACTGAAGATAATATAAGTATAAAACATAATGTGATTCGAGTTGATAAGTGGGCGCTGAGGGGTTCGAACCTTCGACCTTCCCGTCTCTTACTCTTAATAATATTAACATAAAGAGACGGGACGCTCTAGACCAGCTGAACTAATTAATTTCTCAATAAATCGTTTACTTTTTCTGGATTTTATTTCAAACTCTCGTTTCATAGCTTCACTACGATTTGAAAACTGTTCAGTATACTTCAGCGACCATGGTTTTCCTAGTTTAGTGAAATTTGATTTACCAGAATTGTGCTCATCCATTCGTCGTAAGATGTTGTCTGTATGTCCTACATAGTATTTGTTTAACTTCTCACTGAAGATAATATAAGTATAAAACATAATGTGATTCGAGTTGATAAGTGGGCGCTGAGGGGTTCGAACCTTCGACCT